>JAEZDX010000400.1 GCA_023417975.1 Bacillota bacterium | reverse complement strand
TGAACCTATTCCTACTGAAGTAAAGGCATCTTTTAATGCAGTAACTTCTGCACTGGTTCCGCCATATAAATCGGTACCAGCCTGAATAGCTGCATTTCTCATAGCTGTAAAGTCCGAGGTAGATGTCAAATATGTAGTCAATGCCCTATAGTATACCCTTGCAGTTTTCTCACAGCCTATTGACTTAGCAATTAAATATGCAGCTTTATTCGTTATACCGCTGTTAGTGTGGACGCCGCCGTTATCCGAAGTAGTATAGACGTATCCGGACATATTATCCGGTTGATCATATAATATTGGATTTGCAAGACTTCTAAGTGCATCTCCTGGGGTTCCCGGTGTGTATACATCGTCACCAACTACCCAATCTGCATCATTAAAGGCCCATGAATTCCCATTTTTCACTCCATACCTATCATAGGTCTGAATCAATACACCGAAAACATCGCTGATAGATTCATTTAAGGCTCCAGACTGATTTTGATAGTTGAGATTGGCTGTATGCTCGTCCACACCATGAGTCATTTCATGTCCAACAACATCCAAATCACCGCTTAGATATGTAAACTCTGAACCATCTCCATCTCCATAAACCATTTGAGTTCCATCCCAAAAAGCGTTATTATAATTTCTTCCATAATGTACTGTTGAAATAATACTCATGCCATTGTTATCTAAGCTATTTCTTGAAAACAAGTTTTTATAGAAATCATAAACTACTCCTGCAAAATAATGAGCACTAACCGCTGCCTTTTCACTGGTAGAATTAAATACATTAGTAGTTTTTGATATGAGGGTACCTGGCTGATTTTGAGTATTATTAGTATTATAGGTTGAAATTCTTCCAGTCATCGCTTTTGTTGCATCTATCATTTGATAGTTTGAACCTGATTGATATAAGTTTAAAGTCTTTGTAGTTCCATCTACAGCAATACCTGTGCCTGTAACTGGACCATCATATCTGATGTTATCAATTTTATCCACAATTTCTCCTGTAACTGAATCTACAAAAACATCCCAGTTGCCAATATTGGGAGCTGCAAATTTTATGTTCACTTTATAAACTTCTTTTGCAGTACCATCTTTAATTATCACTAGATTTTCTACCTTCGGATCTTCCTTAAGTGCAGTGACTTCAAACTGTTGTCTGGCAATATTTTCAGCTTTCTTTACATCAATAGTTGTATTTTTTGCTTTTGTAAAGCTAATTCCCTTTTCATAATTACCGTTTATAGCAGTTACTACCCCTTCGGAATTAAAATGAACATTTAATATTCTGTCCTTAACCTTTATACCATCAGCCATTTGTACCAACTTAACATTTGTATAACCTAACTCATCCTTTTGTACATCCTCAATTTTGAAATTGTCAGTGTCAGTAATTCCTAAAGCTTGTCTGTTTAAATTTATGTAGGTTAATGCACTTTCTCCGGATGGAGATAATTTGTCTGAAAGTTTTCCCTTAACAAATGCTTGTACATCTTTTTTGCCCCTAAAAGAATAAACTACACCCTTCCTTTCAGAAATTTTAAACTTTTGTTCGCCTCCTTTTTCTGATGCTCCAGCACCTGGACTAGCGTAGGTATTAGTAACCGTAGAGCCTATTAGTGCTGTAGTGATTAATAGAGATACCATTCTTTTTTTCATTTTTTTGACCCCCTTTTTAAATTTATCACTTCAGGATATATTCCTGTAGTAAACCCCAATATTTGTTATCTCTATCATACTTGCAATTTAGTTACATAACATATTTATTTCATGAATGTTACTTTTTCTTTCATGAAACTATATAATATTCTTTATTTATACAAATAAAAAAATCGCCAATGGGCGATTTCGCGTCTGAGCCCCTTCTAATGTTCTCTGAGGTACGTAAGGATTATCAATCTTTACGTCCTTCTTAAGAGGCAGTAAGTATCTTCCCTGCAGAAGCTTTTAATTCTTATCCCTATTTTGTAGATAGCCACTGATGGTCTTTATTATCTCATCACCGTAAAGTTGTATCTTCTTTTCACCAAAACCTTTAACCATTTTTAAATCGTCAATGTGTACAGGCAGCTTTGCTGACAATTCATGTAGAGTTGTATCGTGAAAAATAATATACGGGGGAACATTTTCTCTAACCGATATTTCCTTTCGAAGGTTCTTTAAAATATGGAATAGTTCATCACTGGAAGATATGTTCCTGTTAATTTTTTCTATTTTCATAAATACCTTCTCTTTACTTTTTAGAACATCAATTGATTTACCGCTTAATTTTAATACCGGAAAAGCTTCTTCTGTTACTCTTAAATACCCATCGGCACATAATTTATTTGTCATAAGATTAAGAAGCTTTCTATCGTAATTTTCCATTAATCCATAAGTTGAAAGCTGATTAAGTTGATTCTCTACCACTTTTTTATTTTTTGAACCTTTTAATATATCTACAATTATATTCTTTCCGTATCTTTCTTTTGCCCTGTATACACAGGATATAATTTTTTGAGCTTCCAAGGTTATATCTTGAGTTTCAGTAGCATCACAGCATACACTGCAATTACCGCAAAACTCGCTTTCTGTCTGTTCACCGAAATACTCCAATATATATTTTCTTAGGCACCCTGAAGTATGGCAATAATCAACCATCTTCTGCAGCTTCTGATATTCCATAGATTTTCTTTCAAGAGAAATTTCCGATTCATCAATAAAATATTTCTGTGTCTGCACATCTCCTGCATTAAAAAGCAAAATACATTCACTGAACTCTCCGTCTCTTCCGGCACGTCCAGCCTCTTGGTAATAAGCTTCCATGTTTTTCGGCATATTATTATGGATAACATATCTCACATTTGATTTATCTATACCCATACCAAAAGCATTTGTAGCTACCATAATATCTACATTATCATATAGAAATCTCTCCTGGGCTGAGCTTCTTTCATCATCACTTAGTCCTGCATGATACATAGCTGCTTTTATTTTGCTATCAGTGAGATATTTATATATAGATTCTGTTTCTTTTCTTGTTGCAGCATATATTATTCCTGAAGTTCCTATGTTTTCTCTTATGTATCGCTTTATAAAATCCTTTTTATCAGCTCCATTAATTACTGTAAACTTAAGATTCTTCCTATCAAAGCCTGTAATTATCTTTTCTTCATTCTCAAGTTCAAGAAAATTTACAATATCCTGACGTACTTGTTCGGTAGCAGTAGCAGTTAGCGCCATTACAATAGGTCTTCTTTTCAGTTTTTTTACAAAACATGCAATTTGCCTATAGCTTGGTCTGAAATCATGTCCCCATTGAGAAATGCAATGTGCTTCATCCACAGCTAAAATTGATATTGTTATACCGGATAAACCGGATAAAAAACTTTGAGATTCTAACCGCTCAGGCGAAACATAAAGCAATCTGTATTCCCCTTCAGACAATTTATGTAATGTAGCATTCATTTCCGATATACTCATTGTACTGTTTATATAGGCTGCTTTTATTCCTACGCCGTTAAGAAAATCAACTTGATCCTTCATAAGTGCAATTAACGGAGATATAACGAGAGTTATTCCATCTTGTACCAGTGCAGGAATCTGATAACAAAGTGACTTGCCTCCTCCTGTTGGCATAATTATTAGACAATCCTTCCCGTCAAGTACGGCTTCCACAGCACAATCCTGACCGACCCTGAATTTATCGTACCCAAAATACTTCTTTAGAAGCATATTGCATTTATTTAACATATTAACACCTCTGTAAAGAATGCGGCTTTATAAATCAACAAAGTAAGTTAAGCTTTATAATTTATCACTTTTGCATCCATATTTATTTTAATCGTAAAACAATTCATAAAAGCTAACTAAAATTATAACAAAATTCCTTTTCTTTTACTATCTCTATTAAATATATATGAGTTCGCAGTTCACACTTTATTAATAAATTTGACATTTGATTGTAATGTTACTATTCTAACATATAATTAAATTATTTTAGGAGATGATGAAAAATGGTTGATAGTGAAAATAATATGATTTCTGATGCTTCAGATAAAAGTAAAGTAGAAGTATTCAACGGTGGACAAGGAGCCAATCATCTGGCTCAAAACAAGCATAATAATTTTAAACCTATTTTCAAGAAGATAATTCCTTTCCTCATAGTAGGTATCATTTGTTTCGGTGCAGGCTTCGGACTAGATAGGACTATAATGAATAATAGAGGCAATAATTTCATGAAAAACAGAGCGGGATATGGTAGATATTTCCAAGGTAATAATTTTGGAAATGGCCAGAGAAACAGAAGTTTTCCAAATGGCGGGCAGAACAATACTCCAAACAACGATCAAAATAACCAAGGAAACGTACAAAAACCTCAAAGCTTCAATTAATTTATTATTTATTCCATAAATTCATATATCTTTAGCAAAAGTGGCCAAGCCACTTTTTTTATTGTAAGACATAAGGAGCATCGTTATATTTAAAATTACTATATATTGTTATAATTGTATTATTGCACAAATATATTGTTATATTTTTCAAATTAATTATTATATGAAGGAATTTATTAATCGTTTACAGAATATAATATAACGGTGAAATTTTTGAATTTTTTTACAAAGAGGGTGTAGTTTATGTCTAGTTTAACAAACGCAACTACCTTTGAGATAGTTGCCATCTGGTGTGTTCTATTAATAGCCTTTATGGGGCTGGGGTATGCTCTGCTTCTGAGAAGACAAATCATGAAGTATGACAAAGGTACTCCTGAAATGCAGGAAATATGGGGTGGTATACGGCAAGGCGCAAATGCATATTTGCATAGACAATTAAGAACCATAGTTCCTCTTATCATCGTTTTAACTGTTATTCTGTTCTTCTCAGTTTATGTGGTTCAGCCTTCAGCTGAAGCAATGGAGAGATTTACAGGTAAATCCGAGTCCGATGTAAAGATAATCATAGGCCTTGGACGTGCACTGGCTTTCGTAATGGGAGCATGTTTTTCATTAGCTGTTGGAC
>JAEZDX010000359.1 GCA_023417975.1 Bacillota bacterium | reverse complement strand
GGGTGTGCCAGCCAAGATAATTAAATCTAGCTGTATAGAAGAGAATAGCTATGCAAATACATAATGAAGGTGGGGGTAAATATGAAAAGGAAGATTCTCTACTGTGCCAACATAGACTATCATTTCAAAGTATTCCATCTGCCTTACATGAAGCGGTTCCAAGAAAAAGACTGGGAGGTACATGTAGCAGCAAATGGACATATAAAACTGCCCTATTGCGATAAAAAGTATGACGTACCTATTCATCGGTGTCCAATGAGTTTGAAAAATATAGCTGCTTTCAAGAAACTTAAAACGATAATTAAGGAAAATAATTATGATATCATCCATGTTCATACACCTATGGCAGGGCTACTGGTGCGTATTGCAGCAAAGAGCAATAGAAGAAGCGGTATGAAAGTAATTTATACAGCACATGGTTTTCATTTCTTTAAGGGAGCACCGCTAAAAAACTGGTTGATCTATTATCCGCTGGAAAAATGGTTAAGCAGGTATACCGATTATATTATAACTATTAATAATGAGGACTATGCTGAAGCAGTAAAACATAAATTTAGTGCCGGAAATATTGAGCATGTCCATGGAGTTGGAGTTGATTCCATAAGATTTAGGCCAATAAGTGAAATGGACATTAATAGGCTGAGAAATAAATATGGCTATAAAAAGGAAGAATTTCTTTTATACTATGCAGCGGAACTAAATAAGAATAAAAATCAAGGTTTATTATTGGAGGTCTTGGCAGAGCTTAAGGAACGTATCCCCAATATACGACTTTTACTTGTTGGGAATGGACCGCTTGAAAAGTATTACAAAAACATAGCCTCAAAGTTATGTATAAATGACAGGGTGGATTTTCTCGGTTTCAGAGAGGATATGGATTCAATAGCTCAAATGTGTGATGCAGCCGCAGCTAGCAGTATAAGGGAAGGGCTGCCTGTGAATATTATGGAGGCAATGGCTTGTGGTAAGCCGGTAGTTGCCACAAATAACAGAGGACATAGGGAATTGATAGAACATAACTCAACCGGTTTTATTGTAAATAATGCATTTGAATTTGCAGAAAGGGTTTATGAACTTTATATGTCAAAGGAATTGAGGGATTTATTCGGAACGAGGGCTTTGCAAAAGATATCTGCTTATTCCCTAAACAATGTTATGAATGAAATGGAGCATATTTATACAAAGGCCATAGCAAGGAGTGAGATTGATGATGCTTCCTATAAGAGTACTTCACGTAGTTGTTAATATGAACCGGGGAGGAGCAGAGACTCTAATAATGAACATATATAGAAACATTGACAGAAGTAAAGTACAGTTTGATTTTCTTGTACACAAAGCAGAGGGAGCTTATGAAGAAGAAATAGAAAAATTAGGAGGAACAATATATCACATACCCTATGTGACAGATGTTGGACACTTCGGGTATAAACAAGAACTGAGAAAGTTCTTTGAAAAAAATTATGATTATAAAATTGTACACGCTCACATGGATAGTATGAGCGGCTTGGTCTTGAAAGCAGCAAAGGAAGCTGGAATTCCTGTCAGAATTTCACACAGTCATAACACAAGGAATGAAGGCAGTATGGTTGCTAATATATATAAAAATTATATTAAAACGAAAATAAATGGAAGTGCTACAAATTTTATGGCTTGCTCCGAGGATGCAGCTCAATGGCTTTTCGGTAAAAGGGCTTCGCAGACATTAAAAATAAAAAACGCAATTGACGCCATTAGGTTTAAATATGATGAGAACATAAGGAAGAGAAAGAGAACAGAACTCGGTATTGATAAAGATGCATATATTATAGGACATGTTGGACGACTTTGCCCCCAGAAAAATCATACATATTTACTGGACATTTTTCAATATTTTAAGAACATAAATAAAAACGCTATGCTTTTAATGGTTGGACAAGGACCACTAAGACATGAAATGGAGGAAAAAGCAAAGCTGCTGGACATAGAGAGTTCTGTAATTTTTCTCGGTGACAGAGGAGATACCGCTGAATTATATCAGGCTATGGACATATTATTGTTTCCATCGCTTCACGAAGGTGTTCCTTTGGCTGTTATTGAAGCTCAGGCAGCGGGACTAAGGTGTGTAGTTTCAGAAGCTGTACCTTACTGTGCGGATATAGGCGCCAATTTGGTAAGCTATTTAAGGCTTGAGGATAGTGCGGAAGGTTGGGCTTTGGAATTGGAGAAACCATATGAACGGCTTCAAAATTCAGTACCGTATTTATTAAAATCAGGCTACCATATAGTGAGCACGGCAGAGGAAATCCAAGAGTTTTATGTGGATAAAGCTAAAGGAGGAACACAGCATGAAAATCACGGTGTTTACACCTACGTATAATAGAGCATACATTTTGAATAGATGTTATGAAAGCTTAAAGAACCAGACATGCAAGGATTTCATATGGCTTATCATAGATGACGGGTCTACAGATAATACAAGACAGCTGGCTGAGAAATGGATGGAGGATAACGTAATTTCCATAAGATACTTTTTCCAAGAGAATAAGGGCATGCATGGAGCGCATAATTCAGCCTATGAACTTATTGATACGGAGCTTAATGTTTGTATAGACTCAGATGATTACTTGAAAAAAGATAGTATAGAAAAAATACTGAAGTTTTGGCAAGAAAAAGGTAATGAAAAGGTTGCAGGTATTGCGGCATTAAATTGTTATAAAAATGGACAAATAGTTGGCACGAAATTTCCTGAAGGACTAAAATCAGCTGCTGTTTTTGACTTGTATCATAAGTATAAAGTAAGAGGCGATAAAAAGCTTATATATAGAACGGACTTAGTAACGGAATATCCATATCCTATATTTGCGGGAGAAAAGTACATTGGACTAGACTATAAATATAAAAAAATTGATAGGAAGCATGAATTACTCTTGTTTAATGAAGTGGTTTCGGTAGTAGAATACCTTGCAGACGGTTCTTCAAGAAATATGCTTAAGCAGTATAGGAAAAATCCCAAAGGTTTTTCTTTTTATCGAATTGAAAATATGAAAAATCCCAAAGCAAGTATAAGCTACAAGTATAAGGAATGTATACACTATGTATCCAGCAGTCTGATTTCAAAAAATAAAAACTTTATAAAAGAAAGTCCCTACAGGCTGCTTACAATTTTAGCTATACCTATGGGGGCATTACTATACGGATATATTATGAAAAAGACTTAGGATAATTGTAATTTGGAAAGGAGAACAAATTGTTAGTTTTTTATATTCAATTACTGCTTGTATATATTTTTTCTTTGTACGCCAGATTAAGCTCTTCCAGAAATAAAATGTTAAGTAAAATTTTTTTAATCATGGTAATACTTGTGCTGTTTCTTGTTTCAGGGTTCAGGGCATCAGGAATTGGAGATACACAAATGTATACCTATCTTTATAAGCTTATCGGTCCAAGCTATTCAGGCGAAGGATATGAGCCAGGATTTATTATATTCTTGAAGGGTTTGAAGTTGATATCTCAAAATCCTCAGTTTATGCTTTTAATCACATCCTTTATAATAAATGTGTTTAATATATGGATACTAATGGATTATCCCGGTTACTTTGAACTTAATACATTTATGTATATAACCTCAGGCTACTACCTGGTGACTATGAACGGATTGAGGCAAAGCATAGCTGCAGCTGTATTATTCGCAAGTACCAATCTCATAATAAAAGGAAGATTTAAAGCATACCTTATCATAGTTCTTATAATGTGTTCCTTTCATATTTCAGCATTGATTCTAATACCGGTCTACTTTTTAGTAAGAAAAGAAGCCTGGTCGCCCAAGGTTTATTTGTTTATCTTTATATTTTTAATTGGGCTAATGATCTATGGACCCATAATGAATGTTATTTTTAACATTCTGGGAAACTCAAAGTTCGGCGAGTATAAAAACTTTAAAGAAGGTGGCACAAATATTGTAAGAGTTGCAGTGTATTTTGTTCCTATAGCTTTAGCATATATTAAAAGGAAGCAGCTGAAGGAATTTTGGCCGGACAGCAATGTGTTCGTAAATATGTCGTTATTGAACTTGATAGTCATGTGTTTCGCTCTTAATAATTGGATTTTTGCCAGGTTTTCGATTTACTTTCAGATGTATAGCTTTGTATTATTGGCTGCAATAATTGAAGGCTGTATGCAGAAAAGAGAGAGAAATTTTACATATATATGCCTTCTAGCTGCATATTTGGCTTTCTTCTTGTACGAGCAGTCTATAGCATTAAATATAGTATATGAGGCGAATCTGCCAATATAGAAGTACTGGAGGGATAAAGGTGATACGAGTACTGCACGTAGTGGGAAGCATGAATATAGGTGGAACAGAAACTATGCTAATGAATGTATATAGGGCAATTGATAGGTCAAAGGTACAATTTGATTTTATTTCATACTGTGAAGAAGAAACCTGTTATGACAGGGAGATTAAGGCAATGGGTGGAAGAATAATACACTTGAAATCCCCGAAAAAAGGCGGTGCATATAAATCCATAAAGGATCTATGCAGAACCATCAAACAATATGGACCATATAGAGCAATTCACTGCCATACATCCTTTAATTGCGGTTTCGGTGTGTTTTCAGCCTTTTTATGCGGAGTAAAAATCAGAATATCCCATTCTCATACTACAGGGGACAACGGATCAGGTTTTTCAAGAAAGGCTTATAGGAAGTTTATGAAGATTCTAATACGTATATTTTCAAGTGAATTTGCTGCTTGCAGCAGTAGTGCGGGAAGTTACTTGTTTACAGCCGGAGCTGTAAAGGGAAGAAGATATATATATGTTCCCAACTATATTCCCCTTGAGAAATTTATGGATAAAGTTAATTGTAAAGGAGTGAGAGAAGAACTGAATATTAAACCAAATGAAAAGCTTGTAGGGCATATAGGAACATTTAAAAAAGAAAAAAATCATAAATTCTTAATTAAAGTCATACAAAGTATGGTGAGTAAGGATGAAAATATCAGGTGCGTACTTGTAGGAGATGGACCACTGAGAGGTGAAATAGAGGAGGAAGCCGAAAAAAGCGGTTTGAAAGATAAGATATATTTCTTAGGACAAAGAATTGATATTCCCGATATATTAAAGACAATGGATGCATTCATTTTTCCGTCCATATATGAAGGTTTAGGGCTGGTGCTTTTGGAAGCTCAAGCCTGCGGGGTTCCTTGCGTGGTTTCGGAAGCAATACAGCCTGAGGCTGATTTAAACATAGGGCTGCTAAGAAAGATATATTTATCGAAAGCTCCCGGCAAATGGGCTGATGCGGCTTTTGAAATGATGAAAAAGCCACAAGTTAGCAAAGAGCTTATCAAGCATAGCTTCGAAAATAAAGGCTACAATTTAGACAATATACTTAGTATTCTGGGAAAACTATATCAAATAAAAGATTTGGGGAATGAGTATGAAAAAGGTATTGATAGCATCCTTTGATATGGAGGTTGGCGGAGTAGAAAGAAGTCTTGTGAATCTATTAGACAGTTTTGACTATGACAGCTATAGTGTTGATTTAATGTTATATCGCCATAAAGGAGAATTTATGAAATTCCTGCCTAAGGATCCTACTTTATTAAAGGAAATAGAGCACTATGCCTCCTTTAGAAAAACAATTGGCCAAGTATTTAAGGAGAAAAGGTTAGCGTTAGGAATAGCACGACTTATGGCTAAATGTAAGGCAGAGTTCAAGGGAAGGTTTAAGGGGATACATGAGGCAGGTTATTATCAAATGCAGCTGATGTGGAAATACAGCCTTCCGTTTTTACCACGATGTGATAAGGAGTATGATATTGCCGTAAGCTATCTTTGGCCACACTACTTTGTAGCGGAAAAGGTCAAGGCAAAAAAGAAGATAGCGTGGATACATACAGACTATTCTGTCATACATACAGATATAGGTATGGATTTAAAAATGTGGAGCAAGTTTGACTACATAGCAGCTGTATCTGAGCAATGTAAAGGTGCTTTTTTGGAGAAGTATCCTGAGCTTAGCGGTAGGGTAGTGGTAATAGAAAATATAGCTGCGCCGGAATTTATAAGGAAGATGTCCAAGGAAAGCATAGAGGAAGAAATAATGGGAGAAAGCAATTTTAATATACTTACCGTAGCAAGGCTATCGCATGCTAAAGGTATAGATAATGCAGTGAAGGCTTTGAAATTACTGATAGATAGAGGAATAAATAATATTAAATGGTACGTCATTGGTTATGGCGGAGATGAGGAATATATAAGGAATTTGATTAATAGTAATAATTTGCGGGACAGTTTTATATTATTAGGAAAGAAGATAAATCCATATCCATATATGAGAAGGTGTGATTTATATGTGTTGCCATCCAGGTATGAAGGCAAGGCAGTTACGGTTACTGAGGCTCAAATATTAGGCAAGGCAGTTCTTATAACACGATATAAAACAGCTGAAAGCCAAGTAAGTTATGGCTTTGACGGATTAATAACAGAGCAAAGCGTGAAGGGAATTGCTGATGGCATAGAAAGACTGCATAAAGATAGTAAACTGAGGATTGAGCTTGAGGAAAACTGTAAGAACATAAACTATACTAACACTAATGAGTTAAAAAAGTTGTACAAGCTATTTAGCTAAATAATAAAAAAACTTATTGGAGATTTAGTAAAATGAAAAAGCTTTTGTTTGTAATTGACTCACTGCACTGCGGGGGATCTGAAAAAAGTTTAATATCATTACTTTCACTATTGGATTATAGCAAATACTCAGTTGATTTACAGTTGTTTGGCTATGGCGGAATACTTGAACAATTAGTTCCGCCTCAAGTTAATGTTCTTAAGCCTATTGAATATTCAAATTTTGCTGCACTGAGCCTACCTGCAGCAATTGTGAATTGTTTGAAGGTGAAGAAATTTACTATGCTCTATGCAAGAATTAAGTACTCAATAAAAATTAGGTATTGTAAGCAAAGCAATCTTAAGACTCAGAGAATCCATTGGCAGTGTATTAAAAATGTGGTTAAAAGAAGCGATGAATGCTATGATTTGGCTATTGCATATGCACAGGGAATGCCTACCTTCTACGTTGCTGAAAAAGTGAACGCAAAGAAGAAAGTTGCATGGATTAACATAAGCTGGAAGGGTGAGAGTAAAGAAAAATATTATTTGGAGAGCTTTTATGAGATGTACAACAAAATTATTATGGTATCCCATTCTGCAAAAGTCGCATTTACAAAAGTGTTCCCGCGATTCAATAAAGAGATTGAAGTAATATATGATATTAATAATGCAGCTCTTATAACTGACATGGCAAAAATGAAAATTGAATATGAGGATAATTTTCAGGGAATAAAACTTCTTACAATAGGAAGATTGGCAGAAGAAAAGGGATATGATATAGCAATGGAAGCTTGTAAAAGATTGAAGGAAAGCGGGGTAAAGTTTAAGTGGTATGTATTGGGTACAGGGGAACTGAAAAAGTATATGGAGACCTACATAGAAAGTAATAGCATAGAGGATTGTTTTATACTGCTGGGAGTCAAGCTAAATCCTTATCCGTTTATAAGGAACTGCGATGTTTATATTCAAACCTCAAGAACTGAGGGATATGGAATAGCGTTGGCTGAGGCAAGAATTCTCAATAGGCCTGTTGTGGCAACTTCCTTTGATTCTATAGAAAATCAAATAAAAAATGGAGAAAACGGAATTGTTGTGAACATGACGGCTGAAGCTGTATATGAAGGAATAATGCAATTATTAACAGATAATGCTTTAAAGGAACATATTATAGAAAACCTTCAAAAGGAAGAGAAAGGCAATGTTCAGGAAATAGAAAAATTTTATAATCTGATTGAGACTTAAAACAAGTTAAAGCTGTGAAAGATTAAACATTAACTTTCATATCTATGTAACTTGAAGCGGAGGATAACTGTGAAAAAAGTACTGTTTATGCTAATCGAAATGAATATAGGGGGTACCGAAAGGGCCTTCATAAATATGCTGTCACAATTTCCTAGGGATAGTTATGAAATTACGGTATTGCTGCTAAATAAAAATCATGGATTTATGGCGTATATACCTAAGGAAGTAAAAATTAAGTATATAGATAACTATGAAGGCATTAAAGCTTTAATAGAGAATCCTCCCACGAACAACATAATGAATGCATTTGCAGGAAAAGATCCAGTTAAAGCATTTATATTATTAATATTATACGTAGCTTGCAAAATAAAGGGCAACCGAGAAAAGCTCTTTAAGTATATTTTGAAACACTATGAAGAAGAAAAGGAAGAATATGATATAGCTGCAGCCTACGCTGGCCCTATGGATTTTATTACATACTATGTTCTGAATAAGATAAGGGCAAAAAAGAAGCTGCAGTGGATACATTTCGATGTTACTAAAATAGGCTTTAATATTAAATTTGCAGCTGAAATGTACAAAAACTTTGATAGAATATTTATTGTTTCCCAGGAGGCAAAAAACAAATTTTTAGAGCTTATACCAAGCTTAGCTGAAAAAACTCAGGTGTTCTTAAATATCATATCCGCTCGGGAAATTGTTGCTATGGCTGAAAAGGGGCAAGGTTTCAATGACGATTTCCAGGGGCTAAGAATACTTACTGTGGGAAGATTAAGTATTGAAAAGGGACAAGATTTGACCATACCTGTGCTTTCAAAATTGATTAGTGACGGTTATAATGTTCGCTGGTATTGCATAGGTGATGGTGAAGCTCGAAGACAATATGAAGGTGCTGTAAGAGATTACGGAATTGAGAATGATTATGTTTTTTTAGGATCAACGGCAAATCCTTATACTTATATGAAGCAATGTGATATATATGTTCAGCCGTCCAGAAATGAAGGCTATTGTATTACTATTGCAGAAGCAAAATGTTTTTATAGACCAATAATATGTACAAGCTTTACGGGAGCTAAAGAGCAAATCAAACAGGAAAAAACAGGCTTGATTACAGAAGCAAGTGAAGAAGGCATATATAGGGCGCTAAAGTTGTTATTGGACGACAGTGAACTGAGAAGAGTGCTAATGGACAATCTTATCGGAGAAGTGCCGGATACGGGAGATGAGATGAAAAAAATACTTTATTTTCTAGATGTATAAATTTTAAAGCTATGGGAGCTGAAGCTTGTTATGAAGAAAATACTGTTTATGGTAAGTACCATGAATTTAGGAGGAGTTGAAAAGTCTTTACTTTCACTGTTGTCGGCAATGCCTAAAGAGAAATATGAAATTTCAGTATTGCTGCTATTTAAGGATGGAGACCTACTAAAATTGCTGCCTGATTGGGTTAAGCTCGAAGAGGCAGACTGGTTTCAAAATATAAGGCCGATTGTTATGCAGCCGCCGCGAAAGACTATAGAAGATTACTATAGTTCTAGGAAATATATAAGTATATTCCTATTTATCTTTATGTATACAGTGTCCAAGCTATTTAATAACAGATATTATTTTTATAAGTATGTGTTCAGAAAAGTGCCTTGTAATCATAATAAATATGATGTGGCTATTGCATACCAAGGCCCTACGGATATCATTGATTTTTATATAGCTAATAAAGTAAATGCACTCCAAAAGTTTTCCTGGGTACATTTTGATATATCAAAGTTCAAAATAAACAAGAAGCTATATAAAAGATTATATAAAAAGTTTAACAGAATCTTTGCAGTATCGAAAACTGCAAAAGAAAAGCTTATTGATTTCATACCGGATGTGAAAAACAAAATTGAAGTTTTCAGCAATATAGTTCCAAATAATGAGATAAGTATAGCAGCCGATGAACATATAACCTTTGATTCCACCTTTAAAGGGATAAAACTTGTGACCGTGGCAAGGCTGTCGGAGGAAAAGGGACCGGATATAGCGGTGAAAACTTTTAGCAGGCTTATAAGAGAGGGCTTTCAAGTAAAATGGTATTGGATAGGTGAAGGTGGTTACAGAGAAAAAGTTCAGAAACTTATTAAGGAATATGGAGTTGAGGATAGATTCTTACTAATGGGAGCAGTTTTGAATCCATATCCATACATATCTAAATCGGATATGTATATCCAAACATCAAAACAGGAGGGGTACTGTATAACCATTGCAGAGGCAAAATGTTTGAGAAAACCAATTGTTTCTACATACTTTACGGGAGTAAAGGAACAAATTGTTCATGGACAGAATGGATATATAACAGCTTGTGACGATATTGAACTTTATAATGGCATAAAATTTATGATAGAGAATCCGGAAATTAGGAACAGGTTAGTGGAAAATTTAAATTTGCACCTTAAGGAAACTGTGTCCGAAGTAAATAAATTGACTGATCTTATAGATTAGAGAAGGGATAAGTGTATGAATGATATTTTATTCATGGATAATAAACAGATAAAAAAAGAATATGAGGAGTTAACGATAATAAGCGGTAATCCAACACAAAAGGAAAAAATCAAAGAATATATAAGATACAGAGAAGTGTTTATGTTTTTGGCTTGGAAGGACATAATCGTAAGATATAAACAGACAGTTTTAGGGATATTGTGGGCAATAATGCAGCCTGTAATTTCAATGATGATAATGACCTTCATTTTTGGAAAAGTTGCAAAGATTGATTCCGGCGGTGTACCTTATGAAATAATGGTATTTGCTGCGTTGATACCTTGGAACTTTTTTTCTACAGGGGTTAACGCCATATCCAACTGCCTTATTATAAACAGTCACCTCATTACTAAAATATATTTTCCAAGGTTGGCATTGCCGGTTTCTTCTCTCATTACAGCATGTGTAGATTCACTTATTTCACTTATTGTGTTAGCTCTAATCATGGTCGCATTTATGTATGTACCGCCAATGAGAATATTGCTGTTACCTGTCTTTTACATTCTTATTTTTATGATTGCTTTAGGTATGGGACTTATACTTGCAGCCTTGAATGTCAAGTATAGGGATATAAAATATTTAGTCCCTTTTTTACTTCAGATAGGCATGTATATTTCTCCGGTGGGATATTCCAGCAGTATTATACCTGAAAGCTTTAAGTTGTTATATTCCCTAAATCCTTTGACAGGTGTTATCGAAGGCTTTAGATGGTGTCTTATTCCTTCTGCAAAGCTGTATACACCCTCCATAGTAATTTCCATGCTATTTGCTTTTGTGATTATATATGGAGGAATAAAGTTTTTTAATAAGTTTGAAAGTTCCTTCGCAGATATAATTTAAGGGAAGGTGAAAGTCTATGGGTGAATCGATAATAAGAGTATGCAATCTAAGTAAGAAGTACAAGCTTATGAAGGCTGAAACTCAACATGATGTTTTTTTTTCAGAGGCAATTCATAAACTTAAAGGTATATTTACAAAGAAACATAAACATAAAAAGTCAGAGGACTTTTTTGCATTATCCAATGTAAGTTTTAATGTATATAAGGGAGACCGAATAGGTATAATCGGACATAATGGTGCTGGGAAGTCTACACTGCTTAAAATATTTTCCAGAATAACAGTACCTACAGAAGGAGAGATAACAATAAAAGGACGTATTTCGGCACTGTTAGAGGTTGGTACAGGCTTTCATCCGGAACTAACCGGAAGAGAAAACATATATTTAAATGGTGCTATTCTAGGTATGAGTAAAGAGGAGATCAATAGAAAGTTTGATACTATAGTTGAGTTTTCCGAGATAGGAGCATTTATTGATACACCTGTTAAAAAGTATTCCAGCGGTATGTACGTAAGACTTGCCTTTGCAGTGGCTGCCCATTTGGATCCGGATATTATGATAGTGGATGAAGTTTTGGCAGTAGGTGATATGAAATTTCAGCAAAAATGTCTTGGGAAAATGGAAGATGTAACAGGCCATGGTAGAACGGTGCTATATGTGAGCCATAATATGAATACGGTGCAACAGCTGTGTAACAGAGTAATTGTAATGGATCATGGGAAAATAATATTCGATGGAGATGTAGATGAAGGAATAAAAGTTTATATGGAAAACACTAAAGAAATGAAGCTTTTTAACGATTTATCTATGCTGGAGAGAACTAATCAAGAAATGACGGGCTATGCAAAAATGTTGAATCTTCAGATATTGGATAAAAAAGACTGTATATATAATTATAATGAAGCAATGCATTTTATTATGAGGTGGGAAGCATACAGAAGCTTAAGTAATATATGCTTGAGAATGATAATATCATATAGTGATGGTACTCCTGTGGGTATGATGACTACAAGTCCCAATATGGCAGGTAAGAGTAATTTGCAGGAAGAAACCGAATTTCATTGCGATATAAGTTGTTTGGCTCCAGGAAAATATATAGTTGAATTGGAGCTTTACACTGTTAATGAATATGGAGCTTCTATGAATATAGACATTGTGCAAAATGCATTTACCTTTGAAGTTCTTCAAAAAAGCAATGAAATAAATAACCTTCAATGGACGCACCGCTGGTGGGGGCATACAAAGTTCCCTGAAATAAAGCTAGTAAATTAGTGGAGTGAATTTCATGACAAGATTAAACAGAAAATTGAAGCATATATTGCTAAAAGTAAAAGGATGGATTATGGGAGTGCTTTTGTTATTACATTATAAATTGAGAAAAAGTCTATATATTCCTCCAATAGATATTTTCAAATCGGATAAGGTTATGTTTGCGGCTCATCCGGACGATGAAACACTTTTCTTCAGTAAACAGCTTATAAATGAAGAGGGATGGCTTGTAATATGTGTTACTAACGGAGCGACGAAAAGAGCCAAGGAGTTTATAAACGTAATGAAATGTCTTAATCAAAGCTATCAAATTTGGAACTTTCCCGATGGGTTGGATATTAAGTGGAATAAAAAACGATTATACAGAAGTGTTAATAAAATATTGAAATTGAGAACATGGGAAAAGGTTATAACACACAATGAAGAGGGAGAATATGGACACTTTCAACACAGACAACTCTATGAATGTGTAAATAGCTTATATAACGGAACCGAATTATGGCTCTCTGAGAAGACGGAAAAGCTTTTTGATGAAAGCAATAAGTTAAGAAGCGTAGACTATGAAATGAAATTAAGGCTAATCAATAAATATTATAAGTCACAAAAAGAAGTGCTTATGAAAAATTTTAAAGCCTTTGTAGAATATGAAGTTATTAATTGCCGTAAAGGGTTATGACTATGGAGGAAGAGTGATGTACAAGCTTTTGCTATATGAGACCTTAAAAGATACAACAATTGGTGATAAGTGGAGAAAAATGTATGCTGATAACAGAGAACTTACTCCGTTTCAAAGCTTTGAATGGAATAAAGTAATGATTGAAAATCAGATTTACGAAGGAAAACTATGCCTGTTTGTTTTTGAAAAAAATAATGAAACTATAATTATTGCGCCTTTAGTAGTAAAAAAGAAGCCCTTCTACAATGAGGTTACAATTCTTGGTGAGAATACTCATTCTGATTACTTAAATTTTATATATGATAATAGTTTGCAATTTGAGGATTTCAGAAGTTTTATAAATGAATTATTTAAGCTATATAAAATTGCATTATTTAATTTCAATTATATAAACGAAGGCAGCAGAATTCAAGTTTTCTTAAAAAGGATGGATAATGAAAAAACATGCAGAAAGAGCATATGTGTCAAGATACCCATAGCTCAGGAAGAGGAACAATATTATAAAAGCCTATCACAAAATACAAGGAGGATGATACGAAAGAGGCTTAAGGCTATAGAAGAAATCAAAGATAAAGTAAGCTTTAGGTTTTATTTTGGAAGCGCTTTAGATGAAGAATTGGTGGAAGCAGCAGTTAAGTTATATACTGAACGGCAAAAGGAAAAATATAATAAAAGTATAAGGGAAAAATATTTGAAGTATTTAACGCAAGCCGTAAAAGAGTGCCCTAATTCATTTATGGCTATATGCAATATTGATGAACAACTGGCAGCATGTCAGATAGGATTGATTTCAAACGGAAATGATATATGCACTATGATCTTTGCCATTAATTCAAACTATAGCAGCTATGCTATAGGAAATATGCTGCTATATAAAGTGATAGCACAGCTTATACGAAGGAATAAAGGCGTTGTAGAAGATGGGTTAAAGTGCCATTATGATGATCTCACAAGAGGAAACGAACTATATAAATATCACTTTGGAGGAAAAGAACATTATAACTATCATTTCAGTTTGTGGAACAGAAGAAGCATATCAATTTATACTTATGCCGCTTGCAGAGTGAAGCTAGTATTTAAGGAACCGCTATATGTAATGCATAGAGTGCTCAATATCTATAAAGAACATAGCAAAACATTATTACCGCTGCGACATAAACAGCTTTTTTCACAAAAACACTCATAACACGGCGTTATTAGCGAGATTGGTTACCGTGATGTCGTTTGGGTGGAATACCATACATGGATTTATAGGCGCGGATGAAATTTGAGTAGTCACCAAAACCGCATTGTTGGCACGCGCTAGCAACTGAGCAGCCCTCAGACAACAGTAAGTTTGCTTTCAAAAGTCTTTTTTTCAATATATACTTGTGAAGAGAGTAACCTGTTTGTTCCTTGAATTTGTGCATAAGGTGATATTTACTCATATAAAATTTATAGGCTAAATTTTCAGTACTTAAGTCCTCCACTAGATTTAAATTGATATACTCTATAAGTGAACTGATGGTTTCATCGCAACGAAGACTATCTAACGCATTCATGTTTTTTTCCACTAGACAGTATCTGTTCAGATAAACCATAAGCTCAACAAAGACAGCTTTTAAGAGCAAAGTGCTTCCGAATTCTTGAGAGCTTTCTGCAGTCTCCAAATGGTATAAAAGGTGTCTTATATTTTGAAGGTCCTCTTCATTTAGTCTCATTAACCAAGCTTTCTTCTCGCTCGTTAATGAAAAGCAGTGTGTCAGGTCCCATTGACAGCTGCTTTGGGCATTAAGAAAATCGCCACTCATCCATAAAACATATCTTTCATATATTTCCGAACCATCTATTTGTGATTTATGAATATCATTTTTATTAATAAAAAGAATATCATAGGGTTTCAGCTCATAAGCAAGACCTTCAATTAAATATGTTACTTTACCGGAGACAAGTATTATAATTTTATAAAATTCGTGATAATGAGATTCAAACTCCATAGCCTTATGATCCTTTATATGAAAAATTCGAAAATCACTATTCAGATATCCTTTTTTTAACGTATCAGAAGACAATTCTACACACATTTGTATACCACCTTTTAACAGAAATGAAGCGTATATGGAATATAATATAGCAGTATTTGCAATAATTCAAGCACTTTTGGAAGTAAAATTGTCATATTTCTATAATATAATAATGGTATCAAACTGTTAAAGGTGAGTGAATAGATATGAGAATAAATAGTCTTTTAAAGGGTATAAACTATACAATAGTGCAGGGAAGTGAAGAAAAGGAAGTCTCAGGAATTTCCTGGGATTCCAGAAGGGTGAAACCTGGGTCGGTGTTTATATGCGTAAAGGGCAACAATGTTGACAGGCACAGTTTTGCAGCACAGGCGGTAAAGGATGGAGCCGCCGCACTTATAGTTGACCATGAAGTTTATAGAATACCTGGTGACATAACTATAATAAAGGTGAAGGATACTAGAATTGCGCTTGGAACAGCTGCGGCAGCTATTTATGACTATCCATCTGAGGCTTTTAAGCTCATAGGAGTTACAGGAACAAACGGAAAAACTTCTGTGACTTGGTTTATAGAAAGAATATTGCAATATTGCGGAAAAACTCCGGGAATAATTAGCACTATAGAAAATAGAATAGGAATGCAAAAGTTGGATACTGTCAAAATTAATCCCACTACACCTGATAACTTGGAACTTCAGCAGTGCTTCAGAGAGCTGGCGGATAAAGGTGCATCTCATGTAATTATGGAAGTAACATCATCAGCCTTGGCACAAAACAGGGTCTATGGCTGTAATTTTGACTTGGCAATATTTACGAATCTTACCCAGGACCATCTTGAAGAGCATGGTACCATGGAAAATTATAAGAATGAAAAGCTAAAGTTGTTTAAGATGTGTAGATTTGCGGTAATAAACAGAGATGATTTTTACTCTCAGGAATTCATAAATGGGGCAGAATGTCCTGTGCTTACCTATGGAATAAACAATGAGTCAAATTTGACTGCTAAGGATATAGAATATTCAATTTCAGGCACGAATTTTATATTGCTCTATGAGAATAAGTCATATCCTATTCATATTAATGTTCCGGGAAAGTTTAATGTATATAACGTGCTAGCTGCTATAGGGGCATGCATGCAATACGGACTTAGCATAGATAATGCAGTGGCTGCTGTAGAAAGTATAAAATGCGTAAAAGGGCGGTATGAATATATCGAAAATTCTAGGGATATTTCCGTAATTGTCGATTATGCTCATAGTCCCCATAGTCTTGAAAATATATTGGCTTCAGTGAAAGAGTTTACAGAAAAAAGAGTAATAGTTGTTTTCGGCTGTGGAGGAGACAGAGATAAAAGTAAGCGTCCTATTATGGGGAAAATTGCAGGAAATATAGCAGACTATTGTATTATAACTTCCGATAATCCAAGAAAGGAAAATCCATTGAATATAATAGAGGAAATTGAAAAAGGAATAGCAGCTACTAGGTGCAAATATGAAAAACTACAAGATAGGAAAAAGGCTATAATTACTGCATTAAGCATGGCAAAGCGGGGGGATTCTGTTGTAATAGCAGGCAAGGGACATGAAAGTTATCAAATAATCGGAGAAAAGTATATGTATTTTGATGATGGTGAAACAGTAAGGGAATATTTTGAAGATAAAACCCGCTGGGAAAACAGCAAAGATTCCTAAAGTTATCAAAAGTGCATATATTTAATAAGCCGGAAATGCTGAATTATAATACATTCCCGGCTCTAATATTATGTGTTAATGAGATAGTAATAAGTACCCGTTTTTGGAGTCTATGATTTTCAAATTATGCTTGTCTAAGTAATTTTTATCATAATCTTTAGAAGGTACAAATAATAGTGTTTTAGGAGAAGTATCTTCTAAAAATTTATCCATGCCTCCGTTTATTGTTTTAAAGTCGCACCATAACTCTGCACTGAGAAGGTGAGGCTGCTGCCAGGTGCCTTCCACGCAATAGTAGCCTGAGGCAGTATAAATCCTATATTCTGAATATTTTCTGCTTTGTCCCATTTGCTTTAATGCAAATTCGATACTATCATTTTTTGCCAGTGCAATTTCAATGCATAGGAAGCCTCCATAAATCAATATTGAGGCTACAATACCAATGGCTAACACCTTTTTAGCGGCATGCTTGACATCCAATTCTTTTAAGAATTTTGAAAATACCGCTCCGCATATAATTGCTAGTGGAGGATTTATAGGCAGTATGTACCAGTCAATCTTTGTTTTTGCACATGAATATAATAGTATAGGAACTAAAAACCACAACAAAAGTGCAAGTGAACAATTATCTAAGACAATTCTTTCCTTACTGCGTCTGTTTCTGAAATATATAGTCAAACACATTATTAAAAGTACTACCCATAAGCCTGAATATACAAATAAAAACATGAAGTAATAAAGAGGTCCGCCTACATGTCCCTCAAGTGATTTTGCAGATCTATTTATTAAGTCATAATTAATCATTTCTGAAAAGAACTTAAATCCGTCTTTTTGAATTCTAAGTATTACCCAAAGTAAAATGGGAACTATAAAGCTTAAAACAAGCAGAAGCCATTCTTTTAATTTAAGCAGTATAATCTTTTTACTAAATATTAAATACATACCTACAACGCCAAGTGCTGCAAAAGCATGCCAACTCTTTGTAAGAAACGCCAAGGCTGCAAAAAAAACGGATAAGTACAAATATTTATTTCCTCTATGCAGCATCATTACGGAAATAACCGATAAGGTAAAAAGCAGTACATAAAGTGCGTCTGCCTCACCAGTTCTAGCACTGTGAAAAAATATGAACTGTGTAGAAGTTGATATTATTGATAAAGAAATTAAGGATGCAAACTTGCCATATTTTCGCTTTGTAAACAACCCTACAAGAAGGATTGTAAAAACAGCACATAGACAAGAAAAGAACCTTAAACCTAACATATTAAAACCAAAAAGCTTATAGCCCAATATTACCATCCAAAAACTCATAGGCGGTTTTAGATTCCAGTAGTCATTCTTATA
>JAEZDX010000322.1 GCA_023417975.1 Bacillota bacterium | reverse complement strand
CAATTGTAAATCTGTTTCAACTATTTTATAACCTAACTTCTTAGAATTATTAAATGCCGATAATGAGTTCTCAGGTTCTTTCGATACTGATGGTGCTCCTCGGTGAGCAGCATAAGTAAGCTTCATTAAATTATTGACAAAGGAATTACCGAAATTACGATTGTGATAGGCGTAAGAATTTATTGAGCTATTAGGGTTCACATAAGTAAAAACAGAATGTGCTGAGATTTTTGGAGCGTGCTTTATAGGTAAATCTAAGAAAATTGCACATATTAAAACGATTACAAAGAAGCTTAACTTTCTCATACTTGTCTCCCAATTAATAATATTTATTTATACGGTAAGAAGCTGTATCTACTTATCATACTATAAATATATCATAAAATGTGTACAAAGGAAATGAATATTTCAATATATCCTTTGACAATTATTGGGTAATATATTATAATGAACATAGTTCAGAAAGAGGTGTAATATATGCCAAAGATATTGGAAAGTCCCAAAGAAAGCATAATTGAGCATGCAAAACGGATAATTATGAGAGATGGCTATAATAGCTTTACAATGAGGAAGATTTCTGAGGAAAGCGGAATAGCAATAGGTACAATTTATAACTATTTTCCAAATAAAAAGGATCTTACTGTTGAATTGATGATGGATTACTGGCAAGAATATTTATACCTTGTACAAAAAGTAGATAATGATGAAAAAGATTTTTACAAAAAACTTTATTTAATCTACGAAGAACTTATAGAATTTATAGCGACTTTTTTAGATGTTTGGATTAAGGACTCAACGGATGAATATACGAAGGAAGATATGGAAAAAAGAAAAGCCTTTACAGAAAAGTTTGTTTCAATTCTTGAGGTAATATTAAGAAGAGCTGAGGCTGAAGGTCAGATAAGTATACCAACAAATTATCATGATACTGCCAATTTTCTCGTCTTAAATATTGTTATGCTGGCCCAAATGAAATTATTTCAGTATGAGAACTTTGAAAAAATCATACGAAAGCTTTTTACCTAACAACAATTCATTCATGCAAATTTCTTTGTTCATAATATTATTTATGACTAATGATAGGCTGCATGAATTAATTTATCACCTTAACTGAACAATGTTCATATAAAAAGGAGGTAAAAAATGAATAAGAAAAAGTCTACTTTAATCTTGGTTTTATTTCTGTTAGGAATATTTATGGGTGCCATTGACAGCGGAATTGTTTCTCCTGCAAGAGAGCTTATTCAGAATAGTTTTCAGGTAAGCAGAAGTGTAGGAACGTGGATGATAACCCTATATACTCTTGTTTATGCGGTATCAATGCCTATAGTAAGTAAAATGGCAGATAGATCTGGATATAAAAAGGTGTATATTTTCGGTATAGCTATGTTTGGCTTAGGTTCACTGCTTTGTGGGTTAGCTAATTTTTACGGTACATTTACCTTTTTCTTATTTGCCAGGGTAATCCAAGCTATAGGGGCAGGAGGAATAATGCCAATAGCAAATTCTGTTATTGGAAAAAGTTTTCCTGAAGAAAAAAGAGGAACTGCGCTTGGAATGGTAGGAGCTATTTATGGAGTTGCAACAATTTTAGGGCCTACAATGGGGAGTGGTATACTTAGCGCTGCAGGAAATAACCATTGGGGTTGGATATTTTTTATTAACGTACCAATAAGTATAGTTATTATACTTTTGAGTTTCGCACTGGAGGATAGCAAATCCAATGAAAGAAAGCCAATGGACTTGGCTGGTTCAATAATAGTCGCGGCAGTAGTGGGAACACTTATGTATGCTCTTACTAACTTGGATTTTTTCAATTTCGTGAGCAGTATAAAAAGTGCTGAGGTATATCCATTTATAATAGCATCAATAATTTTCCTGCCAATACTCATAATTGTTGAAAGCAAAGCAAAAGATCCGGTATTAAATATGAAGTACTTTAAAAACACTCAAATAGTAGTGGTGTTAGTACTGGCATTTATAGTTGGAATCGGGATGATGGGTATGGTATTTGTACCCCAATTTGCAGAAAATGCACTTAAATTGAAAGCAGGAAGCGGAGGATATCTTGTAACGCTTTTAGCAGTATTTTCAGGTGTAGCAGCTCCGGTAAGCGGTATACTTCTCGATAAGAAGGGCGCAAAGCTTGTGCTTATTCTTGGATTTATCTTTAATATTACAGGTACACTATTTCTTGGATTTGTGGCAACACAACAGCTTTCTTTTATAACAGTGCTTATTGGATTGGCATTTATGGGCTTTGGAGTAGGCTTTACTATGGGAGCTCCTTTGAATTATCTGATTTTGGGAGCAGTGCCGCAAGAAGAAGGCACAACAGCATTAGCTACAATGTCACTAATTAGATCAATTGGTGTCACTATTTCACCGAGTATAATGATAGGCTTTATTGTAAATGCAGGCAGTAAAGTGCAGCAAAATATTATGGCACTATTTCCTGCAAATATATCAGCTATGAGTCAGGGAAAAGGAAACGGTCAGATTTTTTCTTCTCTTCAAAGCTCTGATGTAACCACTATAGTTGATGATTTGGTAAAGGCAATAGGACAGATAAATCTTGGTAAGTATTCAGAAGCAGCTGTAAAAGGCATTAATAGTGCACGGGCTGCAATAGAAAGCACTTTCCAGACTACAATGAATAACGGCTACAGGAGCATGTTTACTGCAACGGCAATTATAGCGGCAGCAGGCTTCATAGCTGCACTATTTCTAAATGGAAAAAAACAATCGAAGCAAAACTTATAGTAGTATAAAGCAGAAAAGCGAGCCACATTGTGCTCGCTTTTTTGTGTGAATAATTTTATTTGATTGTATTAATACTTATTGTATGTTTAGTTCCTTTGCTATTATTTAACGGTTCCGTAGGGTAACCCAACGCTATAGCGGACACCGGTCTAAAGCCTTCAGGTAAATTTAGCTCTTTTAACAGCTCGTTATCAGCGGAAAATGCAACTAAAAACCCCATTAAGTATACACTTCCTAAGCCAAGGTCAGTTGCTGCCAGACTCATGTTTTCAATAATACAGGCTGCATTGGCAGCTTCAACACTGGCAGCTTTTTTGTTTTCTGTGCTGGAAACAATAATAACTGTAGGTGCTCCGTAAAACGGTTTAGCCTTTGGATTATTAAAGGCTTTTGCTGCAGCTATTGTTATTTTATCAAGTAAATCGGCATTTTGTATAACAGTTAAATGCACTGAATCATATGCGCCCATTCCTACAGG
>JAEZDX010000286.1 GCA_023417975.1 Bacillota bacterium | reverse complement strand
ATATATGGGCGCGAAAAGGCTTTTTTTTAATAGCATGTATGATAGCGCTAACATTAACGTGTGAAGAGGTGAATACACAATGGCAACCATGAAGGATGTGGCAAAGGCTGCGGGGGTATCAATGATTACTGTTTCAAGAGTAATTAACAGTCCGGAACTTGTAAAAGATACTACTCGTGCTGCGGTAGAAAAGGTAATGAAGGAATTAAATTTCTTGCCTAATCATGCAGCTAAAGCTTTGGCTGAGAATAGTACCAGAGCCATACATTTGTACATACCAAGGTATATAGGGATTTCTGAACCATTTATCATGAATCTCATTGCAGGTATCAGTGAAGAACTTAGTAATGCTTTTTATCTTTTTCTTATACGAAGGGAATTGGAATTTAACCAAAGATGCGATGGTGTTATTGTAATGGGCATAAATATGGAGGAAGAAAAGGTTATCAAAAATAAATTTGATGTGCCATTCATTCTTTTTGGCCAAAGTAACGAAGATATTGACTGTATAGATATAGATAATGCCCTTGGTGCATATCTTATGACAAGATATTTAATTGGCCGGGGACATAGAAGAATAGGCTATTTAATGTTTGTAACGGATCAAAGATTTTCCAATGAACGTTTTGAGGGCTATAAGAAGGCTTTAAAGGAAAGCAATATTTCGTATGATGACAAGCTTGTTAAATATATATATTCCATGGAGAAAGAAAGCTATGATAAAAGCCTCCAACTGATTTGCGAAGAAAAGCCTACTGCTGTATTCGGATGTAATGACTTCATAGCATTATCAGCCTTCCGAGCTGCGTCTGCCTTAGGCATGAAAGTACCAGAGGATATCTCTGTAGCCGGTTTTGACGGATTACTTTATGATTTAGTAGCCGAAAAGCCGTTGACTACTGTAAGACAACCAGTTTATGAGGTTGGAAGAATGCTGGCAAGAAGGATGCTTGAGAGAATTAAAAATCCGGATATGCCAAATGAAAAGGCTATGGTTCCTCCAGAGCTTGTTATAAGAAAAACTGTTAAAGAAAGATAGGTGAATGGAATGAGTATTAATTACAGCTTAAATGAAAAGGGCGAGTTTATTATTGAAAATTATGATAAGGCTAAAACATTTGCAAGTTTTTTACCTGGAGTAGCTGGTATAGACGGTATTCCAATGTGGTCCTTCTATGTTAATAGAGGTCAGTGTATGGGAAGCTTTGGAGTAAAGGATAAGAACAGTACAATAATGGAGTTTTTTCCGGCAAACGTATTATATAAAAATGTTGAATTGCAGGGCTTCAGAACTTTTATTAAATATGATAATAGCATCCATGAAATATTTTCTTCAACCTCTAAGGATGATATTAAGAGGACTATGGGAATAGAAAAAAACCTAATTTGGATTGAAGAAGTAAATAAAAGTATAGGCATAAAAGTAAAAGCAACTTATTTTACAATGCCAAGAGAAGGTTTTGCAGCAATTGTAAGAAAAGTAAAAATTGAAAATTTAGATGAAAATATTAAGACGTTGGAGCTGCTTGATGGTTTGACACAAATCTTACCTTACGGAATAGGTAACAGTGATTATCAGGCTATGTCAAATCTGAGCAAAGCCTGGTTTGGAGTATTTAATACCGAGAATAATATACCATATTACCGTGTTAGAGCTACCATGGGAGATACGGCAGAAATAGGAGAAGTGAATAAAGGTAACTTTTATCTGTCCTTTTCAACGGAAAGTAATGGGCTAATGCCTGTGATTTTCGATATGGATGTAATCTTTGGAGCCAATACAGCTCTTACCTATCCTTCTGCATGGGATTGTGATGTGGATAGTTTGAATAAAAGAAAACAGGTAGCGGAAAACAAGGTGTCGGGCGGATTTACGGGAGCCAAAATTGAATTAGACCACAGTTATACCTTATGCACTGTTATAGGACACATTGCAAGTGTTGAATCAATTAATGAAAGAAAAAATAGCTTTACTATAGATTATATTGAAGAAAAAGAAGAAGAGGCGAGAGGGCTGGTAGATTGCCTTGTGAAGGATACCTTTACGAAAACATCAAATAACCTGTTCGATAAATATATTGAGCAATGTTATTTAGATAACGTGCTTAGAGGAGGATATCCATTATTCTTTAATGAAGAGGGTAAGAAGCATGTCTATCATGTATATTCAAGGAAGCACGGAGATACAGAACGCGAGTACAATTTCTTCTCCTTGGAACCTGCATTTTATTCCCAAGGTAACGGGAACTTCAGAGATATTAATCAAAACAGAAGAAATGACGTGTTATTTAATCCCCAGGTGGAAGATTTTAATGTAAAACACTTTATGAACTTGATACAAATAGATGGATATAATCCACTGGGGGTTAAGGGAACTACATTCTCATTTGATCGTAAGTATTTGAAGTCCGTGCTGGAGTTAATTACAAGTGGTAAAGAGGCTGTGGAAAATATACTAAGTAATGATTTTAGTCCCGGACAGCTCATTACCTTTATTTCCGAAAACAGCATTGGATTAAAAGTAGAGGAAGAGAAATTTTTAAGCAAAGTGCTTTCCTATTCAGAACAAAATTATGAAGCTGAATTTGGAGAGGGCTTTTGGATAGATCATTGGACCTATAATATGGATTTAGTTGAAACATATCTTAGTATATATCCGGATAAGCTTTACGATTTTTTATTCAAGGATACATCTTATAGGTTCTTTGATAGTGCTGTAAGAATACTTCCAAGAAGTGATAAATATGTTTTGACTAAAGGCAAGGTACGTCAGTATGATGCAGTTTTGGAAGATGAAGAAAAGTGCAGTAAGCTTGGAATAGACATGAAGGCTACTAACTGGCTGAAAACTAAAAACGGTAATGGAACTATTTATAGAACAAATATTTTTGTTAAGCTTATATCCTTAGCACTTAATAAGTTTATAACTATGGATCCTTTTGGAATGGGTATAGAAATGGAGGCCAACAAGCCTGGGTGGAATGATGCTATGAATGGACTGCCGGGATTGCTTGGCTCCGGTGTAAGTGAAGCGGCGGAATTAAAAAGGATAGTTGATTTTATAGTTGAAGTATCCTCACAATTTTATGAGGAAATTAACCTTCCCGAAGAAGTTGCAGTACAGTTGAAAAGCAGTGAACAATATGTAGATGAATATAATCAGGGAAAACTTGATGATTACGGATATTGGGATAAGGTGTCAACCTTGAGAGAAAAATTCAGAGAGCAAATACGGTTTGGTATAGATGGAAGAGAGCTTACACTTACTACAAAGGAAATCGGCAATATTTTTGGTAAGTTTAAAAATAAGCTGGACTGCGGATTGGAGAAATCAAAGCAATACGGTAATGGAATTTATCCTACCTATTTGACTTTTGAAGCAAAGGATTATGAAATAATACAAGGCAAGACAAATCCTATAAACGGTTATCAGAATGTTAAAATAAAGGAATTTACTTGCAAACCCCTGCCCCTGTTCCTTGAAGGGCCGGCGCGTGCTATGAAGAGCATAGAGGATTTGGGTGAAGCAGGAAAATTATACGATTTAATAAAAAATAGTGATATATATGATAAAAAGCTCAAGATGTATAAAACTTCAGTGAGTCTGGAAAAAGCTTCTTCCGAGATAGG
>JAEZDX010000233.1 GCA_023417975.1 Bacillota bacterium | reverse complement strand
CCCTAGCTGATGCAACTCTTTGCTTTTGTCCACCGGACATTTGATAGGGATACTTTTTTAAAACTTCATTTATTTCTAGTTTAGTCGCCACAGCTTTTATAGCTTTATCGATTTCTTCAGCTTTTCTCCCCTGAATTGTTAATGCTAAAGCTATATTCTCATAGGCTGTAAGTGTATCTAATAAATTGAAATCTTGAAATATAAATCCCAATTCATTTATTCTGAATTTATCTAACTCCTTTGATTTTAGTTTCGTAATATCTTTGCCATTTATAATAATATGTCCTGTTGTAACAGTATCAATGGTTGAGATACAGTTTAGCATAGTAGTTTTTCCACTGCCTGAGGCACCCATTACACCTATAAATTCCCCTTTTTTAACCTCAAAGCTTATGTTATCAATAGCTTTTGTTATACTTGATTTATTTCCATAATATTTTTCAACTTTTTCTATACTTAATATATTTTCGGATATCATAGTTTCCTCCATTATAATATCTACTTTACCTTAGCAAGATAGACTTTATTATTTTTCAACCTTAAAGTATAATGTTGCTTCACTTATGTCACTGTTAGCACAATAAATATTAACAGTGTATTCACCTTCGGAAAAACCTTCAGGAATTGTTAATCTAGAATATGCATAATTTGATTTGCTAATTTTTATATTATTATCTACCTTTATCCTAGTTTCAACACTTGCGTCACCTTTGTACCATATAACTTTTACACCTTTGGTAAATAACTTGTTAAGTTTGGCAGAAACGCAAATAGACGTGTCCTTTGAAGAAAAAGTTTTAACTTCATTAATAGGTTTCCCTTCCTCATCTACAGATTTACATAAAACAGCAGTGCCTTGTACAATTTTGGGTCCCCTTGATTTAAAATAAAATACTCCCACTGCCAATAACAATAAGCAAAATATTGCAATCCACAGTAATACTTTTTTCATATTTGTCCTCCTTCTTTTTTTATCGGCTTTACACTTAACATTTTACTTAATTTTTCTCAGCTTACATATCGGGTTATATTTCATTAACATTGCATTTTTGTAACTTAAGTATAAAAAAAAGAATTTAAAGCTTCTGCAGTTTAAAGCAGCTTTAAATCCTTTAATAATTCACTGTGGCATTAAATAAAATCCTCCATGGGAAATATGATACTTACTTTAGTTCCTATGCCGGATTGTGAAGTTAAGCTTATTCCAAGTCCGAGCTTTTTGCAAAGGCTTTTACATAGATAAAGGCCTATTCCCGTTGATCTGCTGAAAAGCCTGCCATTTTCTCCTGTGAAGCCTTTTTCCCAAACTCTGTTTATATCTCTATCAATAATGCCTATACCGTTATCCTCAATAGTTAAAACCACATTACTTTTATTGGACCTTGAAAAAATTGTAACCTTTCCATCATTTTCTTTGCTATATTTTATTGAATTACTTATTATTTGATTTAATATAAACTCCAACCATTTAGCATCACTATACACTGTGCCTTCCACATTTGTTATGTCTACAGATATTTTTTTGTTTATAAAATCCCTGGAATTCCGTTTAATAACATTTGCTACTGTTTCATTTAAAGTAATCTTTTTTATTATATAGTCCTTGCTGACATTATTACTCCTTGAATAGTACAGCACCTGTTCAATATAACTTTCTATTTTCTTTAATTCATAATCTATATTTTTAGTAACTATATTTTCATTATTATCTATAATCAGTCTTGAGGATGCTATAGGCGTTTTCACCTCGTGTACCCAGGTTTCTATATATTCTCTGTATTCGTTTTGCATATCTCTATACTTATTTACATGTTCATGCATATCTTTGCAGGTTTCCTTCAACAGGTCATAAACAATCTTACCCTCTATGAATTGTGGCTCTTTAACAACCTCAGGCAATAGATATTTTCTATCTAAATTCTTTAATACACCTTCTAATTCATCGTAGTATTTCTTACTTTTTACAAGCTCCAGAATTATATATGAGCCTAACGGTAAAAACCATATGCAAAAGAACAGAAATACGAACCCCTTTCCCATATTAAACAGATATATTATGCAGCATAATATAATGAATAATATAAAATTGGCAATTAATATTAAAACCCTGTCTTTCAGATATTCTCGTATTCTCATGGCATTATATACCCTAACCCTCGTCTTGTTTCAATATTTTCTTTCATGCCAATTTCCTCAAGCTTTTTTCTAAGCCTTGTGACATTAACAGATAGATTATTATCATCTATAAATATATTTGAATTCCACATAAAATCTATTAAATCTTCCCTGGATACTATTTTCCCCTTGTTCTTTAATAAGCAGGAGAGAATTTTCAGTTCATTTTTAGTGATTTCTACGGTGTTTTTTTTATATGTAATAGTACCATTGGATAAATTAAGCTTTAAATCATTGTACACCAATACATCTTGTGTTTTAATGTCGTTTCCGTAAGTTCTTTTTAATACCGAAGCTATTCGGGCTAATAGAATTTGAGTATTATATGGCTTCGTAATAAAATCATCTGCTCCTAAGTTCATACTCATAAGCTCATCCATTTCACTATCTCTGCTTGTGACTATTATAATTGGTACGTCACTTTTTTTCCTTACCTCTCTGCATATATGATATCCGTCAAATAAAGGAAGATTAATATCCAATAGTATTAAATCCGGACTCTCTTTTTCAATATTATATAGCACATTTTCAAAATTCATCGGAGCTATAATCTCGTAGTCATATTTGCTCAGAAACACTGTAAGTTCGTTTCTAATGACATCATTATCTTCAACAATAAAAATCCTCATGATAATATCACTTCCATATCTAAAAATACTTTTACATCACACTCTGTTCCAGTGTTTAAATGCTTATTCCTCCATACTCTTTAGTATCTCATCTTCCGGCACCAAAAACTCAGCTTCAAATACTTATTTCTCCAATGCTCGATTAGCTTTATTATAATATATACTATAGGTTTAGCAAATGTTATATTTGCATAATTGCATAATATGCATTTTAATAATCATATTAGATATCAAAACTTATACCCTCTGCACAAAACTCCTCTATACTCCTATGCCGTATCCTTAGCTATGTGCATTTGTTAGTCCCCCCTAAAACAACAATATCCCTCAAACCGTATGTAGTCTGAGGGAACATGAAACACACTCTATTAAGTTATAATAATTATTTTATAATGTCCAAACTTCCGTTATTAAGCCCTAAAAGAACATCAGCGTAGGTTGATACCTTTTTTGAATGTGTTACCACAACTACACATTTATTTTCATCATGTGCAAGGGACTTGAGAATATTCATAATGTTTTTTTCGGTGTCGCTATCAAGGTTGCCGGTGGGTTCGTCGGCAATGATAATGTGTGGATTATGAGATAAAGCTCTGGCAATACCAACTCGCTGTTGTTCTCCCCCGGAGAGTTTTAGAATTTTACGGTCAGCGGTTTCTTTGTTAATACCCACTTTTTCAAGAATTTCATAGGCAGCCTTCTTTTTATTGCCATGCTTTGTTTTGGTAATGTGCATAGACAACACAATATTTTCAACTGCAGTAGCGTTTGTCAAAAGGTTGTACCCTTGAAAGATAACACCAATACTTTCAGCTCTATATTTATCACGGTCAATGTGAGAAAGTGAATTTCCGCCGAAACTTATGGAACCGTCCGTACAATTATCAAGTCCTGAAATAAGAGATAAGAGGGTAGTTTTTCCTGAACCTGACTTACCCATAATGGCATAGAGCTTACCGTTGTCAAACTCTGCCGAAATTTTTTTCAATACCGTTTTTGTTGCTCCGCTGTATTTATAGCATACGTTATCCATTGTTAAAACACTCATTATATTCACCTTAATTCCTTTCTGCCAGTATTTTTATTGGTTCATATTTTGTGATATACATAATACCCGCAATGCTTGATATACCTGCAAGAGCAAGCGATATCAAAATGATTTTCGTAACAGCATCCGTGTTTAAATTTACTTGAAGCTCTGAAAGTGGTTTAGCATCTGTGGAAAATGTGGGTGCTCCAAGTCCCGTACTGCCTCCCATTTGCCCATTGCCATTGATATTACTGTTTTCTTTGGCAAGTTCAATTTGATTTGCAAGCAAGCTATCTGCTACAGGCTGTGAAGCTACCATTCCTGTGCCTAATCCAAGAGTCAAGCATATCCCCGTTATAACAAGCATTTCTGTGAGCAGACCAAAAGCAACCTTAACCTTTTTCATACCCATCGCACGAAGAACACCTATTTCGTATTTGCGTTCGCGAATGGCAAGTGTGGATAAAAGAATAAGTATCATTGAACCGAGGACTAAAACAACAATTAAGAAAGTGTTTGTTACCTTGGCAAGTCCTTCAACAGGCCCTACCACTTTTTTATAACCGGCTTCATCGGTAGTTACCTTGTAATAATCCGCTAATCCCTTTTCTCTAAGTTCTTTTTCATAGGCAGGAAGCTGTGATGGGTCTTTTAAAAAATATTGAGCGGAAACATTTCCAAACCGGTCAAATATTTTCATCCCTCTAGCTGTTTCAAAGCTTGTCAAAATTTCATTGTTTCTGTTTAATATAGATTCTATTTCCTCATTATCCGTTCCAAGCATGGTGTTATCCATATAAATGCCTGCAACCGTTAAGTTATGAGCCATAGGATCATTTTTAAAATAGCTGTCAACCTCTATGGTATCTCCAACAGATAAATTATTAAGCTTGGCATATTGTTCACTGACAATACATTCATTGAGATTCTTATACATTTTACCACCGGTAATTTTGCGTTTTCCCGTTTTGAAATCGCTGTTTGCTTCCGGGTTATCTGTTGCAACAATTTTTGCTTTCATGGGTACTACTTCTGGCATTTTTGTTCCATCCGCTCTTGTTGCACCACTGAGAAAATTAGCCATCATATTATCTCTGTCGCTTTCACTAAGAGATGAAAGCTTTCTTGGTGAAATATCCATTGTTGCTGTAAAATTTGAGCTTTGCAGAAAATCGGATTTTCCAAAGTCTATTTGCTGCTGAGCGGTAAGCTGCCTATAGCTATCGGCTGTTTTTCTGTTTTGAAGCTTAGCAGAATCGGCACTAATTGAAACTTCCGCACCAAATCTCCCCTTATAATCTGTAATGATAGCTGCTGTTGTAGTGTTAATGATAATAGATACGGCTGTTGTAACAATTATGGCAAAAACAATAACCGCCATTAAACTGTTTCTTCCTATGTTTCTGCCGATATTTTTGATGGCATTCAATATGATGTACATTATTCCTTACCTCCGTTAATCAGTATTTGTTTGTTGACATTTCAAAGTATAACAAATGATATGTTAGATTTTCGTTAGGTTTTTTAGGCCTTAGGATATCTATAAGAGGCTTAGGATGTAAAAAAACAGACGGCATAATTGCCGCCTGTTTTAATAATTGTTTCTTTATCCGGGTAATTCAATGGTAAACTTTGTGCCTTTTTTATTGTCGCTTGAAACTTTGATAGCACCGCCATGCTTTTCTATTATTGTTTTTACAATAGACAGACCCAAGCCTGATCCTGCGGTTTTCCGTGAACGTGAGCCGTCCACCCGATAGAAAGCATCAAATATAAAGGGAAGATGTTCCTTTGGAATTCCCATGCCGGTATCTTCAATATCAATTACTATAAATTTTTCTGTTTTACTGCCGCGTACTGTAATACTTCCTTTTTCAGCGTTATATTTATAAGAATTCTCGATGAGGTTATAAAATGCCCTGTAAAGAAGCGCAGTGTTACCATAAAGAGATATGCGGTCACAGTGAATATTGTAAGTAATTCCGCGGCTTTCATATATTGGCGACAATTCTTCGAATATAGTTTCAAACATAATATCTAAATAAATATTTTCTTTTAGCTCGTCAGCATCCTCGTTTGAAGACGCCAGAATTAATAAATCATTTACTACCTTTGTCAGTCTGTTGACACTTGTTTCCGTCATACGAGCATTATCTTTGTATTCCGTAAGAGAAGCATCCCCATCTCTGGAAAGGACTTGTATTCCTGCCTTAATAGTTGCAAGAGGTGTTTTTAGTTCATGTGCCGCACTTGCAGAAAACCGTTTTTGCCTTTCAAATGCATCCTCCAGCCGGTCAAGGGCATGATTAAAACTTACCGTTAAACGGCTTACTTCATCGTTTGAAGCGCTTTCCGGCAATCGCTCAGTTAAATTATGTTCATCAATTTTAGATATTTGCTTACTTAGATTTCTAACAGGCTTTAATGCTCTTCCCGAAGAAAAGAATACTGCTGCCGTTCCTACAGCAGTGAATAGAAAACAAAACAAAATGGTAGTTGCATCAAAGTTTTGTTTTGCCCGTTGAACTTCTTGTGCCGCAGTGCGTCCATATTCAATATCTTCATCTTTTGGAGTATCGGTTTTTTCTGTTTCATCTTTTATTTTTAATAATATGCCATTGTCTGTTTTGGTTATATCAATTAAATTATTAAAGGGTGAAACCAGCGTTTTTTGTGCGTTTACCATAGCCACCACAGATAATGCAATGGAGCATGCAATCAGTACAACAGCGGTTAGAAGCGTAACTCTCCACTGTAAAGACATTTTCATAAGCGATCCTCCTCAATAATGTAACCTTGTCCTCGAACTGTTTTTATTATTTCTTGTTTGCAATAATCGGAAAGCTTCTTTTTCAATGAGTGAATATGATAGCGTACAGCATTTGAAAATGGATCAAAATCGCTGTCCCATATGTGTTCCACAAATTCCTCTGCACTTATAACCTTATTTTTATTCAGCACAAGGTACTCTAGAATGCAGTATTCTTTGCGGGTTAAGTTCAATGTTTCGCCATCACATATAACCTTTTTTGCACTAGTATCAATGATAAAATTACTAAGCATAATTGTTGCTGGAATACCTGAAAAATTTCGGCGCAGTAAATTTCTGATTCTTGCTTCTAATTCTCCAAAGTCAAAGGGTTTAATTAGATAATCGTTAGCGCCCTCATCCAATCCAAGAATTCTTTCATCAACTTTTGTTCTTGCAGACAAAATCAAAATCTTTGTATCTGTATCTTTTTTACGAATGGTCCTTAATACGTCAAGCCCATCTAATTTGGGGATATTCAAGTCTAGAATGATAATATCATACCCATAAATTTCATAATATTCTAAGGCTTCTTCGCCATCAAAAACTGTATCAACAGCATAACCTACCTTACGCAGTCCCTTTGCAATGATAGCTGAAAGCATTTCTTCATCTTCCACAAGCAATATTTTCATATTCACATCATCCTCGTACAATTTATAAGTTACATTATATCAAATAATATGTTAGTTTTTCGTTTGTTTTTTGATAAACAAAATAACAAAAAGAGACCGCCCATTGTCAATTAGCTTGAAAATGAACGGTCTCATGTTTATAATGGAATTTATTTTATTGTACCAAAACTATAATAACTGATTAAGCTTGCTTTCAGGCTCTTCACCATTTTCCACACGTTTTATATTATTCACAAAGAAATCATATCTCTTTTTATGAAATTTGAGACCGTCAGGCATGCCTGCCGTATGAGGCGTCAGTATTACATTACTCAAATTTCGAAGCTCACTGTCAATTGGAAGCGGTTCAGTTTCAAACACATCAAGGCATGCACCCGAAATTTCTCTGTTTTTTAACGCATCTATTAAGTCCTTTTCATTTACAATGCCACCACGGGCTGTATTGATAAATAGTGCGGTATTGTTGATTTTCTTGAATACTTCTTTGTCAATTAACTTTTGTGTTTGCGGATTCAAGGATGTATGTACAGTTACTATATCTGATGCGCTTATAACATCATCGAAGCTCATTATTTTAGCAAACCCATCAGACTGTACTGCAGCATTTCTTATATAAACAAGCACATTCATATCAAAAACCTTGCAAAACTCGGCTACTTTTTTACCAATAGCTCCAAACCCGATAATTCCAATGGTTTTGCCTTTTAACTCACTTCCTGTATAGTCCAATTGATTTTGATCTATTTTGTTTTTCATGAAAGTATCAAGAAACGGTATGTTTTTATAGTAAGACAATATTAACGCCATTACGTGCTCAGCCACTGCCTGGGCATTGACTCCTGAAGCATTAGCCGCCCAAATGCCCAGCTGCGTACATGCATCGATATCTACATTATCATATCCTGCACCTGTCTGTACCAATTTCAAATTTCTAGCTGTAGAAAGCAGCTTGTGGTCAATTTTAACATGTTCCGGTATGATTACATCGCAATCTTCAATATGCTGAAGCATCTCTTTCCACGGCGGAACAATTACGATGTTCCATTCTTTTGGAAAGCTCTTTACAATATTCAATTTTGATGTCTCAGTAAAATAGCCGACTATAAGAATTTTCATTACCAAATCACCTTTCGTACTTTATTTATTCAAAGAAAATCCATTCTGAACAGACCCCTAAAAGTTGCGAAGCGGCAGTTACTCCCACCAATGCTTTGTTTCTGCCATGCTAACGTCCCATACTTTAGCGTTTCCGGTAACTATAATTTTAATATCTTCTATTTTTGAATCAAAATACGTCTTCACTTTCCACGAATTTTGATCTTCGTCTTTATCACTGAATTGAATAAATTCTTCCCCGTTTACCATAATGGTAACGGAACCTTTATATTCTTCTCCGTCAGGAATACCGCAATTGGCATAGAACCACAGATTTTTCTTTCCTAAATCAAATACATAGTCCTTACTTTTTCCATCCCTGGAGCTAAACAAATTAAACTCTGGCTGTACTTTCTCCCCCTGCACCGTGAAAGTTGAAAGTTTTTCAGTTACCGGTGCGGCTGCACTTTTTTCGCTTATAGCTTCAAGCGGTCCTATTCTTTCATTCACATGCACAACATAATCAATTGTTTCTGAAACAACCATAATTCCAACGATTATCATAAGCATAGCTGCTCCTGATGCAACAAGCTTTTTTAAGTTAAGCTTAGAAGAAAACCCTACTTTATAT
>JAEZDX010000202.1 GCA_023417975.1 Bacillota bacterium | reverse complement strand
GCCATATTGGGAACAATATTTCCGCTTTGATCATGGGTTACAATTCCTTCAAAAACCAAATCCGCACACCACAAATCGCTGCTGTCAGCACTATAAAGCGGATTGATAAAACCTTTTATATCATTTGTTCCGGCTATGAGAGTATCCTTCCTGTCCAAAGCCTTTTTCGGATTCTTGCTCTCATCTCCAACTTTAATTATCTCTTCATATTCCTTTTTTTCTCTTTTTACTTCATATTTTTTCTTATTCCAAAAGCATCCGGTGAAAGTCATTGTAACAACACAAGATACTGCTATAAACTTATGTATTTTTCTCATCGCCCTGCGCCTCCCATATTTAACGTCATATACTGTAGTATTTTCAATTATACTAACAAGTATAACAGTATACTTATATATTAACTATAATGAGCAAGCTTGTTCAACATTATTTTTGATTATTTGCCAATATAAAACAAAAAAGAGTCAAGTTTTTTCTTAACTCCTCTTATTTCTCATTCTCCTGCTTTAAAATTATATATTGGCTTTATAACTTTATATATTTCTACTGTATCTTGAATATTATTTAGGATCTCTTCTATTGGCTTGTACGCCATTGGAGCTTCATCCAATGTAGAGTAATTAACTGATGTAGTATAAATTCCCTCCATAGACTTTTGATAGTCCTCTAATGTGAGATTTTCTTTTGCCTTGGTTCTGCTCATTAACCTTCCTGCGCCATGTGGAGCAGAATAATTCCAAGCAGCATTTCCTTTTCCAAAGGCTAATATGCTTCCATCTCTCATATTCACAGGGATTAGCAGCTTTTCACCCTCATAGGCCGAAATACTTCCCTTCCTTATTATATTATCCTTGAAATTTATATAATTGTGCACGGTATGAAAATAGCTGTAATCACTTAGCTTTTTCCCCAGCAGTTTATTTAGTATGATATCTGCCATAGTTTCTCTGTTTAGTGCCGCATATTCCTGACAAATTCCCATATCATGCAAATACTTTTCCCTGTAGGAGCCGGTTAAAAAACACAAATCCTTTGGATAATTTGGAACCAAATCAGCATACTTTTCCTGAAGCTCTTTTAAGGCAGACTGTATAAGGTTTCTTTTTCCTTCTTTTTTGTAATCCTCTATAAGCTTATCTCTTTGTTCCAAGTAGTCTTCCTTACCTGAGCAGATATCAATAGCAAGCTTTTGATATATTTCTGCCACTTGCTTACCTAGGTTTCTGCTGCCTGAGTGAATTACGAGGTAAACATTATCTTCATCATCTTTATCAAGTTCAATGAAATGATTTCCCCCTCCAAGTGTGCCAATACTTTTTTCAATTCTCTTTGTATTAGTCAATTCCCTGGAGCAGAATAATTCCTGAAGCTTTGGAAACCTAACTATTCTGCCTTCACGAACGCACCTTCCGGAAGGTATCCATTTGCGTATAACCTCATCGGTTTTCTCCAAATCTATATTAAGCTTTCCAAGTTCAACTGTTATCATTCCGCAGCCTATATCTACACCAACAATATTTGGAATAACCTTATCTCCCAAATCCGCAGTAAAGCCTATTACACAGCCTTTACCTGCATGAGTATCCGGCATTATTGCAATATTACTGCCTTTGCAAAACTCCTGATTACATAGTTCAATTACTTGGGCAATTACTTCCGGTTCCAAATTATCCGTATAAACCTTGGCAGTATTATATTTTCCCTTTAGTTCTATCACTCCATTTCCCTCCTCTTTATCCATATCATAGTCATTCAATTTAAGAGCCAGCTTAATTCTTCCTATTATATCTTCTTTAATTCCATCTGGAGATATTACCTTAACATATGGCCCTAACGCCAATATTTTTCTGATTATGTCCTCTTCTTCAAAAGTATAATAAAAAAGCTTCAATTCATATTTATCCTTTTCAATGCACCTTGAATACCTCTCCAACTCTGAAAAGCTCATAAAGCACCTCTCCATAGCAGACTTCTTGTCTGTTACCTCCAAAACTATAGGTTCTTTAGAATATCTTTGTTCATGTAAGAGCTCTATTACAGCTTCTCTATTAATATGGTGCCTTGCATCCTCATCTATTTCTATATCCGTCAAATTGGCGATATTGGCCATTATAGATCTATTTTCCTCTAATGAATACATAGAGACTCTGAAACGACCATCTCTCAGAGAATATTCCAGCCTTATTGGAAGGGCCTTCTTATTACAATACATATTGCCGTATCTGTCTGTATTGCAGTACTTTATTACCTTTCCCTCTGCAATTGCCTTTAGCAGCCTTTTAAAGTTTTCTTCAGATTGCTCCATATTATTGGATTCATGAAACATTGATGTATTGGTGAATTCTATAATGTCACTGATTTTAGGAGCATCATAATCCTTAAGCGCATTTTTCAGCTTTGCTATTGTGGAATTACTCATCACACCACGTAGTCTTTTATCTTGAAGCATATTTATCAACCAAGACTTTTCCAAGTCTGTAAGTCTCACAGGGACCGGCGGTTTCCTATCCCCTTTTATATTTGGATAATAAAGCTCGTCCTTCTCTTTTAAAATATTAAAATTTTCATGGTCTGCGTACTGATTTAAAAGCAATCCCTCAAAGGTCTGAAAGTTATTTCCAATGATCTTTTCTTGAAATTCTTCTTCCTCTACAATTTTAATGATATCCTTATGTGAAAGCCCGTTTTCGCATTCATTAAGAACTTTAAATGCAATATGCATATACCTGTTTTTAACCTCTTCAAAGAGCTCCATAATTTTCAAGCATCTCCTTCCAGTCCTCTGAAACTTTATTGATTATCCCTCTTCCCTGAATAACTCTTATGTAGCCTGAATAGCTTCTTATCCATGGAACCATTTCAAAGCTGTCGTTTACAAGCATGTCCAAGTGATAGCAGCCTTCTCTTACCCTGTTTATAGTACATTGCTGAACCTCGCTTCTTATTCTGTCAATAATATAGTTTTCCTTTGGCTCACTTATTATTATTTCAAGCTTTATTTTCTCCGGTCTTTTACTAGCTGCTAAGTTTACACTTGACCAGCTATGCTTAAAATTCATTTTATAAAGCTTCTCAAGTTTTTCCACCTTGTATGCTTCCTTATAAACCTTTACTTCTTCAATTCTGTCAAGTCTTGATACCACGCATCTGTTCTGCTTTGCGAAAGACACTAAATAAAATCTTCCGCAGTTGATATCATAACGGATTTTATAAGGCCTTAACGCTTCTTCCGCCGCTTCCTTATATATAGCCTTTGGAGAGTTATATTTGAGTTTAATATATTGTCTTTTATGTATAGCTTTTATTAACTCCCAAAGAATATGTTCTTCAATAACCGGGTGAAAATGCAGATTTTTATATTGAAAGTAATCTTTTACTTCTAAATTCACATATCTTTCATAGTGTGCATAATCCTTTAAACTCTGCTCACAGTAATATCCTGCGGTTACGGGAAATATCAGGTTCTTAAATAAAGCTACCGCAGCGGTCAACTCCTCAAGTTCCTTATTATCAAGTTCGCTTAAAATATCCTCGGCTATTGTATAGTACTTTATCCTTTTTACCGTTTCACATTTTAGCATTCCAAGCTTATTGCACATTTCCTCTAGCTTTCTTTCCACAGTCTTGCTGCTTATGTTATCGTAAGATAAAACCCCTTGCCCTATTAAGCCTTCTTCTATTTCTCTAAAACAACAAGGTCTATCCTCATTATTTAGAAACATTAGAAGATTAAAGTATAATATCAAATCAGACCTGGTAAAACTCTTTGTCATATAAGTTTTTACTAAAAAGTTTTCCGTATTGCTTATAGCATCGTAGGTTAACGCTAAAAGCTTATTTCTTCCGTCTCTGTCCGTCCTTATAAACTCGGCTTCAACATACTGCTGTATTCTTCTTATTTCATAACTTACTTTTCTGGAACTTAACTTCCTTTTTCCTTCTAAATCTTCTCTGGAAAAGCATCCGTACAAAAAAACATCTCTCAGTATTGCCCTTATTATGTTGTAATGTTTTATGAAATCATTGAACATTGAATGCCTCTCCCTTCGATTCGTTCCCCTAAACTCATTATTTAAAGTATAACTTACATAGATTTGTTTTAACAGACAAAAAGCTTGCAAGTATGTTTCTGATTCTGTTTCAAAGGTGGAGCAATTTAATTTATATAATGAAAAAAATGAGTTGCAAAGCAGTTTAAAGGAACTTGGGGATATAAACGGAGAAACGCAATTTAGAGAATATAAACTTGAATAACCTTCTTTATGCTTAATAGATAATCTCCTTGTTAATTCTACCATAATGGTCCATTCATTTCATAAAATTAATAATCTTAATAAAGTGGTAAATGTCTTAAAAAATTCAAAATAGAATCTAAACAAAATAAAAGGGCTAATCAAAGTTAAATTCTGATTCAGCCCTAATTTTTAATATATATAGGTTTATAATATATAATTACCTATTTCTCATAAACTGTCCCGGTATATGTTGCAGTTATTGTTACCTGTAACATACTTCCTACAGGATTTCCTGTTGGTGTTGGAGATGAACATCCTGCATAACTTAAACTAAGGGTTCCTTTATAAAGACCATCATCATAATTATATGTTGAGGGTACACATGATGAAGCTGAATACATATAGGTTGGAAATTGTGAAGGGGTGATTACAAAGGTATATGCTTTTTCATAAGTTACTGTTTTAGACGAACGAATAGTAACAGTACCAGAGTATGTTGCAGTTATTGTTACCTGTAACATACTTCCTACAGGATTTCCTGTAGGTGTTGGAGATGAACATCCTGCATAACTTAAACTGAGGGTTCCTTTATAAAGACCATCATCATAATTATATGTTGAAGGCACACATGATGAGGCTGAATACATGTAGGTTGGAAATTGTGAAGGAGTGATTACAAAGGTATATGCCTTTTCATAGGTTACTGTCTTTGTCACGTCATCTGCACGTGCTGTTAAACTCAGACCACTTAGCATAAGTACAAATATTAGCATAAAATACATAGTTTTTTTGCAAATATTAGTCATAGACTTCATTTTTTCTATTCTCCCTTCAAATTAAATTTATTATATAAACCTACATATATCATATTAATTATAGCATGTCCGATGATAATTGTATATATTTACCATTTTATTCGTAGCTAAACTCTTCTTTTGCTTTAACCATCTTTGTAACCCTACGAGTATTAAAATCAAGCTACAAAGTATTCAAAAAATAAAGTAAGCTTTGACATTAGGTAATTTACCATAAAATCAAAACCTACTTTGTAGTACATTATCAGTACCAAACTAATTAAAAGCCTTAATTTATCACAACTCTATTCCCACTCAATAGTTGCCGGTGGCTTTGAAGTTACGTCATAAACAATTCTGTTTACTCCTTGAACTTCGTTAACTATTCTTCTGGAGATTAAATCCAATACTTCATATGGTATGTGAGCCCAGTCGGAAGTCATTCCGTCTGACGAAGTTACTGCTCTTAAAGCAACTGTATGACAGTAGGTTCTTTCGTCTCCCATAACTCCTACGGACTGAATATTAGGAAGACATGCAAAGTACTGCCATATCTTTCCTTCCAAACCTGCATTGGCAACTTCTTCTCTGAAGATTGCATCTGCTTCTCTTGTTATATGAAGCTTCTCTTCTGTCACTTCTCCAAGTACTCTTATAGCTAGACCCGGTCCCGGGAATGGCTGTCTCCATACAAGGTTATGCGGAATTCCAAGCTCCTCTCCAACTGCTCTTACCTCATCCTTAAACAATTCTCTTAACGGCTCGATAAGCTTTAGATCCATGTCTTCAGGCAGTCCTCCAACATTATGGTGGCTCTTTATAGTAGCAGAGGTATGCGTACCACTTTCTACCACGTCAGGATAAATAGTTCCCTGTACAAGGAAGTTTATCTCTCCAAGCTTTCTTGCTTCCTCTTCAAATACTCTTATAAACTCTTCACCGATTATTTTTCTCTTTTTCTCAGGCTCCGAAACTCCTTTAAGCTTACCTAGGAATCTATCCTGAGCATTTACTCTTATAAGATTTAAATCAAACTGCTCCGTGAAGATCTTTTCAACCTGATCTCCTTCGTCTTTTCTTAACAGACCATGGTCAACAAATATACAAGTAAGCTGTTTGCCGATTGCCTTATGAACCATTACTGCTGCTACGGAAGAATCTACTCCGCCGGAAAGAGCACATATAACCTTCTTATCTCCTACCTTTTCCTTTATTTCAGCTATTTTTGATTCAGCAAAGGAAGCCATTGTCCAATCGCCCTTTAATCCGCATATGTTAAACAGGAAGTTTGACAGCATCTTTTTGCCGAATGGAGTATGTTCAACCTCAGGATGGAACTGAACGCCGTATATTTTTTTCTCTTCATTAAACATTGCAGCTACGGGGCACTGTGAAGTAGATGCTGATGTTTTAAAGCCTTCCGGAGCCTCTGAAACAAAGTAAGTATGGCTCATCCAACACTGATTTTCCTCTATGCCTTCAAATAACGCACAGTTATCGGATAATTCTATAGTTGTTTTTCCGTATTCTCTCTTATCGGCACTTGTTACCTTTCCATCAAGCATATAGCCTATAAGCTGATGGCCGTAACATATTCCAAGTATGGGAATATTTAATTCAAAAAGTCTTTTCTCTACTCTTGGAGCACCTTCTTCAAAAACGCTGTTAGGTCCTCCTGTAAATATTATACCCTTAGGATTTTTCTCTAAAATCTTCTCAACAGAATAGCTGTAAGGTACTATTTCGCAATAAATCCCACATTCACGTACTCTTCTTGCTATAAGCTGATTGTACTGCCCTCCGA
>JAEZDX010000020.1 GCA_023417975.1 Bacillota bacterium | reverse complement strand
ACTATGACCTTTAGAACAAAGATTGAAACTAAAAATAAGAGCTTTGATACTCCTAAGGTATTAAAGGATAATGGGGTCAAGGTTGCTATTATTACGGATCACCCGGTAACTCCTATTCAGTATCTCCCAATTTGTGCAGGGTTAGCAGCAAAAGAAGGATTTGGAATAGAAGAGTCATTAAAGGCCATTACGATTAACGCAGCAGAAATTTGCGGCATAGCGCATAGAGTTGGAAGCATAGAGGTTGGGAAAGATGCCGATATAGCCATTTTCAGCGGCAATCCTATGGAAGTTTTCACAGAAACTTTGTTTACATTAATCGAAGGAAATATAGTATATAAAAAAGAGAAGTTCTAATAAGACATATTTGAAACGGTAAGATAAAAGGAATTCTAAAAGCTTTTGGAATTCCTTGATTTTTTTGTTTTAAAACGGACATACAGGTGTCATAATTAATATGATAACATAAATTCATACTATCAAGGAGGATTAAATGGCAGGTAGTAAGATAGAACGGCTTTTAAGTATGATATTTCTTCTCATAAACAGAGAAAAGGTTACCGCTAAGGAATTAGCAGATTATTTTTCCGTTTCGGTAAAAACAATTTATAGGGATATTGAGACTTTATCCTTAGCCAGCATACCGGTGACCTCTTTTCCCGGTGTACACGGAGGCTATGGAATTCTAAGAGATTATGTAGTTGATAAAAATATGTTTTCGTATGAAGAGATAGTGTCTGCTCTATCAGTACTAGGCAGTATAGGAAGCTTTTTCAATGACCCGGCAATAGCATTAGTTTCAGAAAAGATAACATCCCTTATAGATGCGGGGAAAAAGGATGAGCTAAAGCGTCTTGCGGGTGAGATGATATTTGACCTTTCGGCATGGGGCGATGGGGAACCGACCCAAAAGAAATTAAATATAATAAGGGAAGCAATAAGAGAACGAAGGCTTCTTAGCTTTAATTACACAAATCGAAGCGGAGAGAGTATTGGCCGTATTGTAGAACCGATAAATATATTATTTAAAGAAAGAGCCTGGTATATGAAAGGGTACTGCAGAATCAGAAAGGATATAAGAACCTTTAAACTGACTCGCATAGCAGGGTTAATTTTATCAGATGAAACCTTCAAGCAGGATAATAACAAATATGATATGAAAAAGGTAGAAAACAATATAATTAATAATTCCAAGGACGTTAAAGTTATTATGAAAATCGAAAAGGATGTTAGATGCAGAGTAGAAGATCAAATTGATGCAGAAAGAATCTATGAAGAGAATGGACAGCTTTTTGCACAAATCAATTATCCTGATGAGGAAGAGCTTTATAGTATGATATTAAGCTTTGGTGATAAGGTACAGGTAATTGAACCTGATTATGTAAAAGCTGCTGTAAAAGATATGGCTGCACGGGTATATGCTCAATATAAGAAAAAAACTTAGATACAATTGTTCAAGGATGTGTTAGTTTATATTTTAATTTTAGGCTATGTTAATGAACTGTGTTGAAATTTGACTAGAATCTTTTGAAAAAGAAATCACAAGAAAAGCACAACCTTTACTATGTATCGTAAACTTATAAAAAGCGGACGGGTAGGTTTAAGGGTGTTGTAACCAGGTTGTTTACATAATGAATTTATAAATGGAGGCACAAACTAAATGAAGTATAAGGTTATTGAAGAACATAAACCTAATAATAGTAATCCTATAAAAGTAGAGAAAGGTGAAACTGTAAAATTAGGTAGAAAATCCGGAGCGCATGATGGTTGGAGTAATTGGATATATTGTTACAGTTTACATAGTAATAGTGAAGGATGGACTCCTGAGCAGATTATTCAAACTCAAAATGAATATGGAATTGTATTAAATGATTATTCGGCTAAAGAGTTGTACGTAAGTAAAGGTGATATAGTTGATGGAGAATTACAACTCAATGGTTGGCTATGGTGCAGTAGATTGATTAATCTAGAAGAGGGATGGCTACCTACAGAAAAACTGATATCGGTATAAGTTGCTTAAAAATTGATAGTCTACAATTATGTTAAAACGTGACTTAAGGGAACTTTTTAAGTTCTCTTAAGCATAGCTACTATCAACACTATTCTTTAATATAATCTAATTCTAAACACAGAAGGTTAAAATTTAATTATTTATAAATATAAAAATTATTATATACAGAAGGGTAGGAGGAGTTACTATGATGAAATTGTCAAAAGAACGCTTTAAATTGGCAGAGAAGTTTATTAAAGAGAAAGCACGAGCCTTGGAAAGAGAGCTGTTTGCCTATTACTTTAAGGGTGGAAGTAAGCAAAGTGTTTTATCGGAGCTTGCTAAATATCAAAATATTGATGGAGGGTTCGGAAATTCACTGGAAAGTGATTCAAGGCTGATGCAATCAAGCTGCTTTATGACCTCCGTAGCATTCCAAATAATCAGTGGGCTAAAATTAAGCAGCGATAATGAAATGGTGAAGGGAGGCATAAAGTACCTTGTAAATAACTATAACGCGCAATTTAAAGGATGGCTTCCTTTTCCGCCTGAAATAGATGAAGTTCCAAGAGCTATATGGTGGAACTATTTCGACAATAAAGATAATAAATATAACCCTAATCCATCTGCAGAAATAGCAGGGTATTTAGCTGCTTATAGTGATTTAGTGCCTATGAGTATTTTATCCGATGCAATTTACGAGGCCCTAAGGTATATTGATGAACATGGGGACAGCTTAGAGATGCATGAAATATTTTGCTATCAAAGGCTGGCTGAGTTTTTATCCGGGGACGATAAGGATAGAGTTATGAAAATATTAAAGCAAAGGATTAGTGCCGTAGTTGAGTTAGATTCGGAAAAATGGTCGCAGTATACAGCAAAGCCGCTGAGCTTTGTTCACAACAAGCATGACGGAATGGTGTTGGGAATTACTGAAGAACATATTGATAGAAATTTAGACTTCATAATTGAACAACAAAGTGAAGATGGGTCTTGGGTTCCGGCATGGCAGTGGGGAAGATTTGAACAGCAATGGGAAAGTGCAAAACAAGAATGGCAGGGATGTATAACTTTGGAGAATCTATTATTATTAAAGAGTTTTAACAGAATAGAGGAGTAGTATTTCAATGGATATGGTGAGTATTAGAGCATTAATGATGGAGAGACAATGCCTTAGCAAGCCTGCAGACAATAAGGAAAAATATATACAGCTGTTCAGGCTTATGCAGCCTGTGGCTCCCACGTTTTTCAGCCGTCCAGGAGATCCTCCCTGCTTGGTACATAGAGTAGACTTTGACGATAAGCTCCACAATGATATTTTGAGAGGTAAGAGAGGTATTGTTAAAGCACGGTTTCAAGGAGGCAATATAGGATATGTAGCAGTTGAAGATTTTGAATTATATATAGCAGCTTTTAAAAAGCCTATTGAAAAGTTAAACTTTAAGCAGAAGTATATTTTAGATGTAATTACACATACAGGCCCCTTAGGCTGCAAACAGATAAAAGAAGAAACAGGAATATTAAATAAAGAAATCACTCCTGTACTTCACAGACTTCAAGAAGCCTTCCTTGTGTATGAAGATCAAGTGGACAGTGAGTGGGATAGAGCTTGGTATAACTTTGAAAATGAATGGTATGACATAGATATTAATAAATATTCTCAGAAGGATGCCATAAAACAGATATTGTTGAAATTCCTCAAATGTAATGTGTTTTCAAAGCTTCAAGGTATAAAGGATTGGTTCAAGCTACCCATGAAGGATATTAAAGAAGCGTTACAAGAGCTTGAAGCTGAAGGAGAAATAGTTGAAATAGGAGTGGAAGGAACTATAGGTTGGATGAGAAAAGATGATTTTACTCTATTGAGTAACTCTGAATTTATAATAAAGCCTTCTGTATTCATGCTCCATAAATCGGATTTTCTTGTAAAGTCTAATGAGAGTATGCTTAAGCAGAAGTATAAGGGACTGGAAGTGCTCCAATACTTGCTTATTGATGGTGAGTTCAAAGGCGTAGTACTGGGGCATTGGAGAATAGGACCTTATGATGTGGAGGATATCATTACGGAACTGCCTGAACAGGAAAGAGAATGTAGAAAAGTAGAAATAATAAATGCAGTAGCTTGGTATTATAAACTGCCATTTAGCAATATAAAGAAGTATCATGGAAAAGAAATGCCATAGGTTTACATGACTTATATAATATGATGCATATTTTACATATTGTTTTTCTTCTTTCTCAGTGCTATTCTTACAATAGAATAAGTTTATTATAGTAAAGCTAAGAGTAAATTCTCTTAGCTTTTGCATATATAGATTTATATTTTATTTAGTTTAATTCATCAAAAGGGGATAGATATATTGTTTAATATAGAAGATTTAATGTCCGGTGATTTTTCTGAGTATCCAAAGGAAGCTCAACAATATATGAAAGAGTTTTCCGAGTTGCTCAGAGAAAAAATAAAGGATGTGTTGATTGAAGATAAAAGAAAAGAGATTTTGAAAAACATTACGGAAAGTAACAATGATATTATGGACATACTTTCTGAAATTTTGGAGAACGGACATAAAGGATATAGCAATATGTCTACGAGAACTTTATTAAATATATATTTGGAAAAGAAAAGCGAAGAAGATTTTATTGCACTGCTTGAAAGTGTGGGCAATGAACTGAAGTAGTATATAAAGGAGTAAACTATTATGGAAGAAAATTATTTGGAGTTTATACCGGGGACAGAGGCGGATATACACGATACGTCAAATGATCTTTGGCTTATATTTAATAATGGAAATATTTTAGTTGAATTAAATGATGACAAAATTCAATTACCGCTTACAAAAGATGTTGATAAGTACAAAAGTGTACTCAAGCATACTCATTATTTGGGAAAGCTAAAGGACACACATTGCTATACAGGTGAATTGGGTAGTTCAGCAGAAATTAGCGGCGGTTTTAGATTTGAAAATGTGAGAGGAATATTGGATTTTATGGATAATACAATGTTTCTTCTGTTAAGCAGGGCTATGCAGATAGTAGCGTGGGATAAGGACCATATTTACTGCAGCAGATGCGGTTCACCCATGGTTGAAAAGAAGGGTGAAAGAGCTAAACAATGTACAAGCTGTGGATTTATTAATTATCCAAGAATTTGTCCTGCTATTATTGTGGCGGTTACAAAAGGTGAAAAACTCTTATTGGCACACAATAAAAATTTTAAAAAAGGTTTTTATAGTGTAATTGCAGGATTCCTTGATCCTGGAGAAACCTTTGAACAATGTGTAAAAAGAGAAGTCATGGAAGAGGTAGGCATAAAAATCAAAAATATTAAGTATTTCACTAATCAGCCATGGCCGTTTCCAAATTCTTTAATGATTGCCTTTACTGCAGAGTACGACAGTGGTGAAATTCGTGAAGACGGATTAGAAATTGAACATGCAGATTGGTTTACTGTAGAAGAAATTCCACTTATTCCATCTAAAGCTACTGTTGGAGGGAAACTAATAAATTGGTTTATAAAATGTCAAGAAAAAACCTATAAAAAATAGATTTTTTATAGACAATCAGCTTGCTGAGACAGATGCTTCAGCAAGCTGATTGCATAAAAGGATTAATCCGTAAATAATCAGCGGACTCTATCTTTTCATAACGCCCTTGTTTTTTAGTGCAACTTCATACATTATAATTGTTGCGGCAACTCCAACATTTAGTGAATCGCAGGTTCCAAGCATGGGAATAGATATACCTGTATAATCTGTTTTATACCAAGTCTCATCTATACCATACTTTTCGCTTCCCATGACAATGGCAACTCTGTTTTCATATTTAAGATCAAAATATTGGCTTTCGGCTCTAGTATCTGTAAGCACTATACCGAACTTATTTTTCTTTAGCCATTCGATAGTTTCCTCATAATTACTGTCAATTATAGGAACCGTAAAGCACGCCCCAAGGCTGCTTCGTATTGTCTTAGGGTGATTTATACGTGTCTTTCTGTTGTTGATTATTACAGCATCAATAGCTGTAGCATCTGCAGATCTTAGAATTGTTCCTACATTTCCGGGAATTTCCAAGCCGTCCAAAACAATAACTATGTTATTTTTCTTCAGTGTTATATCTTCAAAATGCTTATAAGGTAAATAACAAACTGCCATAAGACCATGAGAGTTATCCTTTTCACTAAAAGTACTGAATACTCTCTTGGATACCACAAAAACTTCCTCAGCCATATTCACTAATTTATCAATTAATACTTGAGCTTCTATAGTGTATATGTCCTCTATGCAAATTATGAGATGTTTAACTCTTATGTAATTATCAACAAGCAGATTCAAACCCCAAATACCTTCAATAACTGCCAGACGTTCAGGATTAGGTTTTGTATTCTTGTTTAAGGAATCTATTTTTTTCAGAATAGGATGCTGCTTTCCTATAAAATTCAGTTTTGACTTATATCTGCTTATTATAAGTTTTTCTTTTTCTTCAAGGGTATAACTTCTTAAATCTTCAAAATTACTCATCTTAAAACTCCCATACTTTTCAATTTTATCTATATAGAGCACATTAAAAGTCTATACAGTTAACTGCTTTATTCGAAAATTCATTAATTCTTTTATTATAGCAAATGGCAGTAAAAATTCAAGGGCTATGTAAATTGACTATATATACACAGCATAGCCCTTTGTATAGTGCTTTTCATTTGCAGCATGCACAATTCTATAATATTGTTACAGGACGCTGCAATGCATACCTTTGTTGAGCCCCTATAACTTTAATAATATTAGCGACTATTGAGAATATGAAACCGGTAGTGATATAGATATTTGGTGTCAACGGAATGTGTGAACCTCCGGACTCTACCTGTGCCTGCAGCTCACTAAGTCTTCTGAAGGCTACCTGTGCCAGTATTATAATAGATAATAAACTAAGCCAGCTGCTGATTAAAGCCAGCTCTGTTGGATTTAAGTTTGTATCATTATTACTATTACCATTACTAGTTTTCATTTGTCCTTGTAATAATACTTTTCTGCTCTGCTGTGACGAGACTATTAGAATGATATATGCTATTATGGCTATAATGGACCCTAGCAACTCTTGATCAATAAGATAGAGATCAAGTTCAGTTTTATTTTTAGAAGCTTTTTCAGTATTCTTCTCCGTTTGGGGATTCTGGGTCATAACCTCACTTCCTTATATTGATATAATATGACTCACCAAGACAAAGTTATACAATTTTATTTTGATTTGTATTAGGATTAAGGTATAAAGATTCAAGCAAAGCTTAAGGAAAAAGATTTATTATACATAAATCATGAAAAGTACTTGTATTCCACATACAGTATGATAATATAAATATGTAAAGGTTAATGAATACTATTTAAAACGTTATTATATATTGGAGGGTTTAGAGTGGATATATCAATATTAGAAAAAACTAATTTAATGGTAAGCAACTTTCATGAACTAAAGAAAGGTTTTGAATTTGATTCACGATTGATAAAGCATTTTGTAGCTATGGTACATGCTGAAGAAGGTAAAACAATAGATCTAGAAAGATTACAGGAAGTAAAAAGCTATATAAAGAGAGAAACAACATTAGGTTCATATTTTAGAGGAACAAACACATTAATTCTGGCAAGTCTTCTTAGCTTTGAAGAAAACTATAAGGGCTTCTTTAGCAATATTTTGTACGTATTTGATAGAATGAGAGAAAAAGGATTTAAAAGAAGTATGTACCTTCCTCTTGCAGCTTATACTATAGTTAAGCGTTCGGAAAAAGATAATTGGAGCTATACCATAGATAGAATGGATGGATTTTATCACAAAATGAAAGAGAATCACTTCTGGTTAACTTCGGTGGATGATTATGTTTTTGCAGCGGTATTGGCAGTGTCCGAGCTTGAAATAGAGAAAACGGCAATTAAAATAGAGGAATGTTATAAGTTGCTAAATGATAGTGGATTCTATAGAGGAAATGATCTTCAGACTTTGTCTCATGTGTTAGCTATCGGCGAAGAGAACAGTAAAACAAAATGTGATAGGGCACTTAGATTGTACGAAAAACTTAAAGCAGCCGGCTGTAAGCTGCAATATAGTGGACTAGCTACCTTGGGAGTGCTTACTTTGATTTCTGTCGATGAGGATGAAGTTGTGCGAGAGATAAAAGAAGTATATGACTATATATATGAAAAAGCAGGATATGGATTTTGGAGCTTGGATAAAAATATGAGAACTATACTTGCTTCTTGCATAGTTTCAGATCATTATGTAGATGAAATAAAGAAAGGTGTGCTTCAGGTTGCATTAGGAAACAGTATTAATGCCATAATAATTGCACAACAGCAAGCGGCAGCGGCAGCGGCATGTGCAGCAGCAGCATCCTCAGCAGCTTCAAGTTCATAGTACAAGGTTAGTGATTAAGCTCCTTGGCTGGAGCTATGAAAGCTTGGAAAATGCCCCTCTTCAATCTTAATAGAGAAAGATTTATTAGTAATGTAAACAGAAATATTATTTATGCATAGTATGGAGTAGCAGTAGATATAAACTGATATGAACGGACTCTATAAGAAGGGTATATTGGGAGGGAGCTGGATGAGTGATAAATCATACTATGATATTTTGGGTGTGGGCACATATGCATCACAGGAGGAAATAAAGAAAGCCTATAGAACTTTGGTGAAGAAATATCATCCGGATACTAACCAGGGTGATAAACAGGCTGAAGAAAAATTTAAAGAGATAACTGAAGCTTATGAGGTTTTAGGAGATGAAGATAAAAGGAAAAAATACGATTTTGCAGGTAGACAATATGACATGCAGGATGATTTCGATATTGATCCTACGGGCTTTAGCAATTTTGAAAATGTAAGATATAGAACTAATGCTGCTAAAAATCATAATGGTTTCTTCGATATTTTTTTCGGAAGATCTCCATTTAGTATAAGTGACTTTTTAGATAATACTTTTTGGGGAGGCGCAAGGTATTATTATACCGAAAAGGGTTCGGATATAGAGGTAAACATGGAAATAACTCCTGAAGAAGGCTTTAATGGTGCCAAGAAGAAAATGACTATAAAAGGACCTGAAGGAAGGAAGGATATCACTCTCCAAATACCCAAGGGCATTAAGAACGGAGAAAAAATCAGACTGAAGGGGCAGGGTGAACCGGGAATTAATGGCGGAGAAAGTGGAGATTTATATCTTAATGTGATAATAAAAGAAGATGGAAAGTTTGACATAGAAGGTAATGATATTTATGTAACTGCTGATATTCTGCCTTGGGATGCAGCTTTAGGCACAGAAGTAGTCGTTGAAACAATAGATGGAAAGCTGTTGGTAAGAATTCCGGAGGGAATACAAACCGATACAAATGTACGTATAGCAAGAAAAGGTTATATAGACAGGAAAGGCATTCGGGGGGACTTATATATAAATATTAAAATAGTGAATCCGGATATAATAAATCCTCAGATGAAAAGGCTGTATGAGAGACTTAAATCTTCTGCCATAGTTAAGCAGGATGTTTTATAAAACTTGCAAAAGGGTTGAAGGCTTTCCGCAGAATTGCTTTTTAGTTACAAAGGTAAAGGGATGTTTTATAACATCCCTTTCATATATGCATATTTTTGTTTTCGTTAATATTTTTTTCAAGTGAGATTCTGCTAATTATATCGTCGAATATAAATACTCCCCTGTATTCTGAGTCAGATATTTTTTCCACTATTTTTGTATTTAATACATAGGGGCTTTTGTATACGAAGGATAATTTAATAAGATCCCCAGATTCCAAAGGATACGTTGTATTGAAGCGTACACCCCAACTGGAAAGGTCTATAGTATTACCATAAAAGAAGTGATCTTCATTAAATATATGCAAAAATAATCTCACCTTTACTCTCGGAGGAGCTCCAGCTCCCTTAGATACTGTCAGCATCAGCAGTCTCTCCTTTCATATTTTTGTAAGCCAGACTATGTGTCTTAAAAAACCAAAGGTAAGAGATAGGTCGTGTAAACGTATTCTGACATTAATATTATAGCATAATTGATAGGTGAAGTAAATGTAATATGGAAATAATGTAAAATAAGTTTAAAATTTAGAAATTTTCTTAGTTCTACATTAATACAATTATTATATACAAATTAATAGATGGAGAGTTTGGTTATGGAAATTACAGCAACTTTTATTCTAGGTATATTGGAAATTGCTTTGTTGGATCTTACTTTGTGTGGTGATAACATAGGAGTTATTGCACTTGCTACAAGAAACCTTCCGGATAAAAAGGCAAAGGCAGCCAGCCTTGTGGGTATAAGCGGTGCTATTTTACTGAGAATATACTTTGCAGCTTGCATTACGGTGTTTTTGAGAATAAAATGGCTGCCAATAAGATTTATAGGAGGATTAATACTGATAAAGGTAACTTGGGACCTGATCAAACCGCAAAAAGAGGAAATGATGCGAGGAGTTGATGAATCAAAGGGTTTCTGGGATGCTGTAATATCTGTAATAATTGCCGATATAAGCATGAGTTTGGATAATGTATTGGCTATAGCTGGGGCAGCTAATGGAAATATGTTGTTAATTACTTTTGGAATACTCCTTAATATCCCTATAATATTTTTCGGAAGCCAATTTGTTATTAATCTCATGCACAAATATGCTATAGTCATTTATGCAGGGGGAGCAATATTGGCGTTTACATCGGTGAGAATGATTCTGGAAGATCATATATTCATGCATTACGTACATATGCCTATAACATTGACGCATTTGCTTCCGATTGCTATGGCTGTAATAACTTTGATATACGGGTCATATATGATCAGAATATATCCAAAGAAGAAGTTATTGCCGAAAAATAAGCTGCCTAAGGTATCATAAACAGAAAATAGGTAAGTAATATTACGCAAATAGACAGACAGATTTTTAAGGACTTGAATTTTAAGGAATATATTTAACTACAGAAATAAAAGCAGCAGAATTATCTCACTATGTAGGGATACTGCCGCTTTTATTATGAAAATTATTCAAGTGCTTTTTCAAAAACCTGTCTTATTATCTCTTTGTTAGCAACCCCTTCATGAACTTTTTCATCATCAATATAGTATGTAGGTACATAGTAATAATCATATTCATTAGCTATATCAGGTCTTATTGCCTCATCAATCATTTCAATCTTTACGTCTGAATATTGAGGATTTTCTTGGCGAAGCTCCTGCATCCACTTACGTGCTTGATTGCAGTAAGGGCAAGACTCCAAAATAAACATTTTCACTGATTTCATTTGTACATCACCATCCTAATTTCTTCATATAAATATATTATACGACATATTTTGCTTTGGCATACTATTATTGAGTAAGTTACCTTATATAAAGATATGATAAATTGTAATATAAGCTAACACGTCTATGTAATTGGATGTAAAGCATTCGGAATAATGTTTAATAAGTAGTGACAAAATACTTGTAACAGCATAAACAGCAGAGTTTTTGTTGGATATAAAGCTAATATAAGAGGAGTGATATACATGAAAGTTAAAGCATATTTCAGAGGTTTAAAAACTGCTAACGAAGCAGTAGAAAAATTAAAAAGTAAGGGATTTAAAGAAGCGGTAGCTGATTTGAATGATCATTATATATTTAGTAATAATCCGGGAACTAATAGGCTTGGTACGGATATAAGCTCCAATAGTGAGTCAAGCCTGGTAATGAAATCCGGGTCTCCACTTGATGAACAAACATATGGACCTTTAGCAGCTGCAAGTCCAATGGTAAGCGGAATGGGTGGCTTTGAAGAAATAGCTGATGTAAATTATAGAGTTACGGTAAATGTAGACACAAAAGACGAAGAGAAAGTGAAAAAACTACTCAATGTAATAGGAGGGGATTTAAGAGATCCCAACTTTAAGATGCCCGAAGGCTTGGATAATATTTCTACAGATGAAGTATTAAGTAGAGTTAATATTGAAGCAGACAGTGAAAGGACTTAGTCTGCGAATATACTGTGTTTGTAAAGGTTATCAAGAAGTTTTTGTGTTGTTAACAAATTATTAATACTTTTTTAAGAGTTATCTAATACTGTGTACCCGGTTCGATGTTATAATATAACTATAAAGAAAATAAGAACAGAAACATACACGATCTTGTTTTGAAACCGTATATATAATAAAAGGGTTTAACAAATGTTAAAAGAGAGAATCAGCTTATAACCTTAAAAATAAGATTGTAAAGTTGAACATAATTTATGGAGGGATGGAGAAAATGCCAATGAGAGTTAAGGTAAGCGGAGTAGTAGGCGAGATAGTAGAACCTTATGGTAAGTTTAACTGTGGAGATATAGTAGAGATAATAAAAATAAAAATATCACAGTTCGATTTTTTTAAAAGTAAGGTATGTGTAAGTGATGGAAATGGATGTTACTGGATGAATATGAAAAATGTAAAATTAATGCCGGGCGATTACAATGCCTGATAAGCTTATACATAGGTAAAATATAAGAATTACGGCAAATAAAAAACGGTTAACAAAATAAAAAATTCCCAGCTGTTACTAAATAGCGGCTGGGAGTTTTTTATTTCCTCTCTATTACCATCTAGCTATTACTGTGTTGTTAAAAGTTGTGCAAACAGTATCAAAGCAAGCGGCACCATTAATTGAGATTTCGTTTTTAATAAAGTCTGCATTTACTTTTAGATTAATTGTAGTGTTTCCAAGAGTAGTAGTAAAAGAAAGAGTTGGGTCTGACAATGTTAAAATCACATTCTGAACTGCTTCTTCAAAGGCTTTAAAAATTACATTTATTGATTCACCGCTGAAGGACCATTCAATCTTTAAAGGTCCGAAGGTCCAGAAATCAGGAATGTGTACTTTGGGAAGAGCGCGGGTATTGCTGTGCTGAGGATAATTGGGGAGCTGGGGTGACCTCATGCAGGGGGGGTCCTGACAGCAAGGGCATATGTCTGAATTAATGAAGCTGTTTCTGTAATAGTATTGTTCCATTAAATACTTTGCACATCCTTTCAATAGTTCAATTTGATAAATTTAGTCCCGTACTTATGATATTCCCCTATCATCAATGTGTTACATATAATATAAAAATATAACAGAAGCTCTGTATCATATGTTACAGAATTTCTGTTATAGTAGTGATAAACTAGATATAAACAGGTGAAATGCTTGTAAAATCAGATATTTTGTAATTGATAAATAAACTGTATTAACTATATTGACAAACTGTTTTGTAATATATATAATAAAAACATAGGGATAAAGATTATTAAAAGATAAAACATATGAAGAAACAATGTAAAGTGATTGATTTTATTTTTAATTATAGGAGGTATTAGTTATGTTTAAGCAATGGGATGGATTCAATGTAGGAGAATGGACAGAAGATATTGATGTAAGAGATTTTATTCAAAAAAATTATACTGTATATGAAGGAGATAAGAGCTTCCTTGTACAGCCTACCGATAAAACTCAAAAAGTATGGACACAGGCTTCAGAGCTTATAATAGAAGAAATTAAAAAAGGTGTCTTGGGTGTTGAAACCGGAATTGTTTCAGGTATAAACAATTTTAAACCTGGATATTTGGATAAAGAAAATGAAGTTATAGTAGGCTTTCAAACAGATGCTCCTTTAAAAAGGATTGTAAACCCTTATGGTGGTATGAGAATGGTGGAACAGTCCTTGGACGCATATGGATATGAGCTTGATAAAGATATTCATAAGTATTTTTCCTTGTACAGAAAAACACATAATCAAGGTGTGTTTGATGCATATACAGATGAAATGAGAGCTGCAAGATCTGCAGGCTTGTTAACTGGTCTTCCGGATGCTTATGGAAGAGGAAGAATAATAGGCGACTATAGAAGAATAGCTTTGTATGGTATAGATTATCTCATTGAAAAGAAAAAGAAGGATTTAAAGGAACTAAAGGGAGATATGCTGGATGAGCTTATAAGAAAAAGAGAAGAAGTGTCGGAACAGCTTAGAGCACTTCAGGCAATAAAGGATATGGCGGCTTCCTATGGTTGCGATATATCCCAGCCATCCGTTAATGCAAAAGAAGCAGTTCAAGCCGTTTATTTCGGATATTTGGCAGCTATAAAAGAGAATAATGGAGCAGCAATGTCTCTCGGAAGAACAAGTACGTTCCTAGATATATATATTGAAAGAGATATAAAAAACGGAATAATAAATGAAGCTGAAGCGCAGGAGATTATTGATCAGTTTGTAATTAAGCTAAGAATGGCAAGACATTTGAGAACACCTGAATATAATGAGCTATTTGCCGGAGATCCGACTTGGGTAACTGAATCTATAGGCGGTGTAGGTTTGGATGGAAGGCCTCTGGTAACTAAAAACTCATTTAGATTCTTGCATACACTTGTTAATTTAGGTCCAGCTCCAGAACCAAACATGACAGTGCTTTGGTCTCAGAATCTTCCTGAAAACTTTAAGAAATTCTGTGCAGATATGTCAATTTTAACTGACTCTATTCAATATGAGAATGATGATGTAATGAGACCTATCTATGGTGATGACTATGCAATTGCTTGCTGCGTTTCCGCAATGCAGATTGGAAAGCAAATGCAGTTCTTCGGAGCAAGATGTAATTTGGCTAAATCCCTGCTCTATGCTATAAACGGAGGCGTGGATGAAAAGAAAGGGAAACTGGTAGTAAAGGGAATCGAAAAAATTGAGGATGAAGTTTTAGATTATGAAAAGGTTAAAGAAAATTACTTTAAGGTATTGGAATATGTAGCAGGTTTATATGTAAATACAATGAATACAATTCATTTTATGCACGATAAATATGCCTATGAAGCGGGCCAAATGGCGCTGCAC
>JAEZDX010000224.1 GCA_023417975.1 Bacillota bacterium | reverse complement strand
GTTGAACAGTGATATAATTGAGGTGGGAAGGATAGCAGGTAAAAGCTTTGATAAAATTTACATCAAGGAAGATGATGACAAGAGAGGCCGCAGTAAAGGTGAGGTAGCAGAACTGTTGAAGCTTGGGGTTATCCAATCCGGTAGAATTGATGGGAATGATATTGAAATATTGGATAATGAGAGGGAAGCCTTAATAAGGGCTATTGACAACGTTAAATATGGCGATACGATAATGGTTTTTCTTGAGAAATATGAACCTCTTCTGCAAATAGTGAAAGAAAGAATAGAATGTGCAAGTCAAAAGGAGATTGTAATGGCTTAGTAAAATTACGGCCATAGCGATTATCGATATTTTATTCTTTACTTTTCATGCAAATTTACTCATAATATATCTATGTAGTACTATTGCATGGAGGACAAACAAAATGTATATAAAGGCACATGCCAAAATTAATATTTCCCTGGATGTTGTGGGAAAGAGGGATGATGGCTATCATTTACTAGAAATGATCATGCAGAACATAGAGTTGTATGATGAAATTTATATGGAAAAAATACCTGAGGATATTGAAATTGAATGTAATAAACCATATATTCCTACAGATGAAAGGAATTTGGCGTATAAAGCGGCTAGATTGTTTTTTGAAAGCTTTCAAATAAAGAGTGGTGTTAAAATAAGCATAAAGAAAAACATTCCTGTTGCGGCAGGTTTGGCAGGAGGAAGCACAAATGCAGCTGCTGTACTGAAAGGGCTTAGAGATTTATATGAAATAGATGTGAATGATGACCGATTGATGGAGATAGGATTGCGAATAGGTGCTGATGTTCCATATTGTATTATTGGAGGCACTGCTCTTTGTAAAGGAATCGGTGAGGTTGTTATTCCGCTTAAATCATTTAAAAATCATATTCTTGTTGTAGTTAAGCCTAACTTTGGAGTTTCTACAAAGGATGTGTATGGGGCGTTGGATATAAGCAAGATAAATGTTCACCCTGATACAGAACGTCTTCTCAAGGCTGTGGAACTGGAAAATCTTAAGGATGTTACTGTATTGATGAGGAATGTGCTGGAAAATGTAACATTGAAAAAGCACTTTCTTTTGAGGGATATAAAGCGAGATATGATAAGGTTAGGAGCTTTAAATTCAATGATGAGCGGAAGCGGTCCAACGATATTCGGATTATTTGACGATATGTTGAAGGCTCAGAAATGTTATGATAGGATGAAGCAAAAATTTAATGAAGTATTTATAACAAGAACTATATAAGAAGACTCTGAAATAATGCCAAATGGGTATTGTTTCAGAGTTTTTCTGTTTTAATGCAAAATAGTCTTCTTAGAACTATATAGTTGTAAATTAGAATGGTTCTTATATATGAAACCTATAAATGCATATTTTAACATGCTATTGATAAAAATAAAATGCAGCAAGGTAGAAGGAGGAAATAAAGCATGCTTCAGTTATTCAATGAATATTTTGTTGCTCTTATATTGATAGATGCATTGGTTGTAATTATAGGAGATAGAAAATACTTTATTCGGCAAGGAAGAGATAAGGAAGCAAAAAAAGCAAGATTAATCGGAGTACTTTATATTGCAATATCTCTTGTGTTGTATGTATCTAATAAGCTGAGATAGCGCTATGGAAGGAGTGGAGTGTATGGAGGAAAATATCCGGAAAGAGATTCTGCCTGAATTAGATGAGAATTATTCATATATTAAGGAATTGCTAAAGGATAATACTGATGTTATATTCAGAAAGTTCTATGTGGGGAAGTTTTCTGTAGCACTAATATATATTGACGGAATGGCAGATAAGAAGCTGCTAGATGATTATGTTATGGAATCGCTGATGCTTCATGGCGATAGGGTGAGAAGCAAAGAGGAGATTACAAATACTATTCTTACAGTGACGGATTTAAAGGAAGAAGAAAAAATGGATTCTGCTTTGAAAGCCATGCTTTCAGGTGAAACCATGATGTTCATAGATGGTATTGATAAGTGTTATATAATCGCAACAAGATCGTGGTCTGCCAGAGGAGTTACCGAGCCTTCAGGTGAAGAGGTAATCAGGGGAGCGAGAGAAGGCTTTGTAGAAACCTTAAGGTTTAACACTGCACTCATAAGAAGGAGAATCAGAGATACAAGACTCAGAATTGAAATGACCACTGTTGGATTACGATCGAAGACAGATGTAGCAATAGTTTATATAGATGATATTGTCAACAAGGACGTATTAAGTAAAGTAAAACAGAGAATAGATAATATAAAGATAGATGCTGTTCTGGACAGCGGATATATAGAGCAGTTTATCGAGGATAATAGATGGTCCATTTTTCCCCAAATTCAGGCTACAGAAAGACCTGATGTGGCTGCTGCATCTATTTTTGAAGGCAGAGTAGCTATATTGGTAGATAATTCGCCTTATTGCATTTTAGCGCCAACGACTCTTATAGCTCTATTTCAATCTCCTGATGACTACAATCAAAGATGGATATATTCATCAATCATCAGATTGATAAGATTTTGTTCTATTTTTTTATCTCTACTATTACCCGGATTATATGTGGCAGTTACCTCTTTTCATACTACTATAGTACCTACAAGGCTTGCATATGCTATGGCGGCTACCCGTGAAGGTATACCTTTTCCTGCATATGTGGAAGCAATAATTATGGAAATAAGTATGGCTCTTTTAGTTGAGGCGGTGATACGACTGCCTAAAGGATTGGGAACTACAATAGGAATAGTAGGAGGTTTAATTATTGGTCAGGCAGCGGTTTCTGCCGGAATAGTAAGTCCGATTATGATTATTATAGTATCGGTAACTGCCATAACTACATTTATAACACCTAATTATGAAGTAGTTGCTTCGTTAAGAATTATTAGATTTACGCTAATAATTGCAGCATCTATAATCGGCTTTTATGGGTTGACTCTGCTTTCGCTTGTATATCTCATTCATTTAATTAGGCTTGAAAGTTTTGGAATACCATATATGTCGCCTATAGTCAACTTGAGAAGCGGGGATTTAAAAGATACATTGATAAGATCACCTCTTCAATTTTTTAAGAGGAGACCTGATTTTTTGAAACCTGGAGATAAGATACGACAGAAGTAAATGGAGGGATAAGATATGGAGAAGGATAATTTTATAACCTCCTATGGGCTTTTTTCCACTATTGTAGTTACAGTAGTAGGAATTGGGATATTCTCATATCCAAGGGAAATGGCTTCTTTTGTAGGAGGTGACGCTTGGGTAATAACCATAGGAGCAGGATTGGTAAATATTATAGTACTCAAGCTAGTAGTCAAAGCTTTGCAGAGAAATGATTTTCAAAGAATTACAGTGGTTATAAGAAGAAATTTTGGAGCCTTAATAGGGGGAATAGTTCTTTTTATATTGTGTGCATTTAATATAATTTCCATTTCTTTGGGTATGAGAGCCTTTGTTGAGGTAGTAAAGATGTATCTTCTTGAAAAGACACCTACAGAGTTTTTGATACTCATTACTATACTTACGGGTATTTACATAGTTCGAGGAGGCATAAAGAGTAATGTAAAGTTTAACGAAATAACTATGTGGTTAATGTTTATTCCTATGATCGCTATTTTAATTTTTTCTTTAGGAGCTACTGATTTTACCAATCTTCTGCCCGCATTTCATAACAAACCGAGTAACTACTTAAAGGCCATTGTAGCTTCGGCATTTTCTTTTGGAGGATTTGAAATTATATATTTAGCTGGTCCTATGTTGAAAATAAAAAAGAAGGCGTATAGAAGTATTTTGATAAGTGTTATATTTATTGTGTTTTTTTATCTTCTTATTACGGTATTTTGCATAGCTGCATTTTCTGTTACAGAAGCTAAAAAGCTTTTGTGGCCAACAATTACATTGGCAAGAACTATAAGCATTCCTGGAGCATTTATTGAAAGATGGGATGGTGTAGTTATGGCTCTGTGGGTAATTTTTTATTTCTCTACATTTTCTAATGGCTTTACCTTTTCGTCTTATTTAATAAGTGATGGAGTGGGAGTTAATGATATTAGGATTTCGTCATTAATTCTTGTACCTTTTATTTATATTATAGCTATGCTTCCTACGAATCTATCCGAGTTATATACATCAATTCAGATGATAGTACCTATAGGATTTGTCTTCAATTTGGTTATACTGCCTATACTGTTAATAATTACGGGTAAGCATAAACA
>JAEZDX010000679.1 GCA_023417975.1 Bacillota bacterium | reverse complement strand
TCAGATAGATGAAATAGATTCTTATCTGGCTGGCCTACAAAAGGATTTGACTGCAGTAAAAAATAGCATTATATATAGCTATAGTAATGGTCTTGCAGAAGGAGGTGTTAATAAGCTAAATGTTGTAAAACGAATTATTTATGGTAGGAACAGCTTTGAACTACTAAGGTCAAAACTACTCCTATTAGAATTATTCCATCAAATCAACTAAAGCTGGAAAGAACCTATTTGATGCTTACCTTTATACAATAAAAAACCAAGAGCAAGTTTCTAAGCTTGCGACAGCTCGTTGGGCTATAGACTTTCTCCCGGAATATAGCAATATTATAAGCAATGCGCTCATATGGCGTCACGAGCGTAACTCATCTGTTCAAGATCCATTAAAAACATATGTACTTGCCGAGGAATTCGTAAACGAAATTGTTGATCGGTTCTTTGCCTTTGAAGAGAAAGATTATTGTTAATAATACAAACATGATGAGTTGCAGAAAAAGGCGGAGATTAGAGAGAAAAAATAACGTATCTCTTAACTACAAGTCTATTGGATATTGCTTGAAACTTAATTCTATTACCTTAGAATTTTTTTCAATATCTCATTAACTATGCTGTCCTCATTTTCTTTATCTAATATAACGGACCTTTTTAAAATTGTAGATCCCTTAAACTTTTCTTCCATTTTATAGCCCTGCAAATAATCCTCGTAACTCAATTCAATCCAATTTTCAAAAGCTTCAATAGCCTGTTCCTCCTTAATATAAATCTCAGCTTCTACGATATGCAAATTCTCTACCATAATAACTATATACGGCTCAGCACCTCTTTTATAAAACTGCTCAATGCTGTTCTCAGTTATGCTTGCCTTTTCCTTAGGTTCTTTTTCCATATCATTAAAATAGCTTTGAAAAATCTCCAGAATCACTTGCCGAACGTCTTCTTTCGTATACCAGCCCTTTGAAATATTATAGTAGTCCTTGTTATTAGGCATGGTAACCCCAATCTCATATTTACCGTCACTTATCTCTTTACCAAAACAATTAATCTTCTCTGCAGATATATATGATATAATCCGGCTATATAAATTTGTCAGCTCACTTCCAATTGCTGAGCCAATAGTAAAATCGGTAAGATCTGTAATTTTCATTTCTTCCAATATATCTTCAAGTTTTTCCTGTACATCTTTAAGCGATAATTTATTATCCATACTATATGTCTCCTTCTATTATCTATAGCGGTTCCATTGCCTATTACGGATCAGATCATAACATATTAGCAAAATAATTCAACCTTTTTTAATATGAACTCAATAGCAAATAAAGATTTTGGTAAATAAAAAAGTTGAAGCTATTTTAATAAAACTGCTTCAACTATGTATGTTACATTTTCATTGTTCTTGTATTCTATCAAGCAACTTAAGTATTCCTTGCATCATGATTCTTGGTCTTCTGTTAAATTCGGCTATAGAAAATTTATCTTTGCTTCCCTCTACAACTAATCGATTATCAGCCACAGTAATCTCCAGCCCATTAATGGAAAAGCCATTGATTTTACTTTCATAGCCGATTTGCCCATCGATCTTTGCCGTGACTTCTGAATTAATCCTTCTAAGCTCCTGCCACAATCTATATTCTTCTTTGGATTTTATGCAGAGCTCCGTTACTACTGAAGAATTTTTCAGCAGAAATTCAGAGGTATATAATATGCGTACAACCTGGAAGCCTGAAACTGCAATCTTTTTCTCAAGCCTTTGCCAATTGTGAACTTCAAACACATAGTAAACTTCGTCGGAATCCTTTGGGAGTTCTTTAATATCACACCTTTTTACCGTATTAATAGCTTTAATCTCACCATAATAAGTAATTCCCGCATCGCTTCCGAAGCTTTTTTCAGACTGTGCCAGTGCTATATATTTTATGCTGTGTTTGGCCAAGTTTATATTTTTGCAGGGAGTATGATAGAAATTACCTTGTAAATTTGCTTCAAGCTGCTCCTTATTCCTAAGTGAACCCACAAGTACATTTCTGTTTTTAAAATATTCTTCTTTAAAATACTTTTCTCTGCCCACCTTGTCCAGTGCTCTTTCAAAGGTGGAATATGAGGATTCTTTTATCAACGTATTCAGAAATTCTTCAACTAAGCCGGTAGTTGAGGGCAGAAAAGGCAAAGCGCCTATATTAACCTCCTCTATAGATTTGTAGAATTTTTGATTCCTGTATTCTTCCTCATTTTTGTATGGAAAAAGTACGAAAGCTCCAAAAACACAATTTTTATAAGCATCGTCAGCTTTCTTACTGTATATTATTGCATCTCTATAGCGGTGCATGGTATTTATATCCTCTACCTTAGGTCCGATTCCATTATAATTTCTAATATACTCATTGGTAGTATCTATTCTGTATTTGGCATCGAAGATAAATTCGTAGGCCTTATCACTACCTTCTTTATAAATAGAAAGAATATTATCCGGTTTCTGCGGTACAGTTAATGAGGTTTTTAGAGAATTATAGGCCACTTCAAAATGTTCCTTTGTCTTTGGATTTTCATATTTTATAGTTGATAACTTTCCTTTTGTTAGGTTAACAGTGATGCCTTCACGATGAACCTTCATAAAGTCAGTGCTAATGAGTTTATATTTCTGCTGCAGCAAAGAATTTAATTTTATAAAGCACCAGTACTCATATAATAAGGGCAAATCCTTCATAGATATGGATAACAGATTATTGTTAATGCTCAAGCCCTTTTGCAGCATCAAATAGTATTTGAAGATATCTCTATAGCCGCTGGCCATTGTAAATACTAGAGATAGATTACCGCTTATGGTATGCTGAGAAACATATCTTAAAAAAGATGTATTAACTATACTGATTATTCCCCGTTTCATTTTGCTTAGCTCATCTGCTATAACTTTATCATATTTTAATGTTGGGGCAGTATAAAGCTTTATAAAGCTGTCTATTTTTTCAGTAATTCTAAGAAGTATGAATTTCAGAAACCTGTTTTCTTTTGTATCATAGGTTATACTTTTGGTAACGGTTAAAGCTTCCGTTGGAATATACCCCTCTGTTGTTTTCTTAATAAGATGTGGCCTTTTCTCCAGCCATTTTACCGTATCCATATTTGTATTTTTTATATTCTGATATTTGACTACCTTGCTTTCTTTTATGAGCTCATGGTGAGGATACTTTGTAACCAAATTTACAGCTTTCATCAATTTTATATATACATAGTTTAATATGCTGTAAAATTCGCTGCTGCTGCCTGACGTTCTATTATTTATCTCACTGCCAAGATACGTGCGCGCCAAAAATCCATAAGCAAGATTGTAAATTTCTCGATTAACATCGCTTAATATGGCCTTATAATCTTCTTTATAATCCAATTTGGTAGGCATAACCTCAAGAGTTATTTTAAGATGAACCTTGCCATTAACCTTTACGTATAAATCCGAATAGCCTACATCACCAAGAAAGTTAATGTTTCCGCTTAATAAATTGCCGGTTCTGCCTGTAGGTGTTATTTTATTTCTAATATTGATGTTCTCGTGATAAAATTCAATGTCAGACTTATTTTTTCTTTCTATAATAACTTCATAATAGTTATATTCCTTAAAGTAAATATACCGGTCAATATTATCTATTTCTACAGCTTCATTCAAGATTACCTTCAAGGATTTTTCTTCGCCATGCCCAATAGAAGAACCGCTTCCCTTGATGGTGAGATATACTTCATCGGTTTCTATAAAAAGCAGCTCTTCATTATTGCCAGAAGGTTGTGAAGCCATCTCTTACAAACCTCCGCATCATACTAAGCAGTTTCTCACCGGTAAGCTTATATTTACTGTCTTTAATTTCCACTTCCATAGCCTTGAATTGATTATCCTCAATAAAGCCGTCATTATAATATTTTGTGCCGAATAACAGATTGTAGATGTCCACCAACACATCCAAAACCTCTTTACTACTGCCGCTTATCTTTGGAAGTATTTTTTGAATTATTGAGAAATCCAAAGCTGTTTCAAAATCCATAACGCCGTTTTTCACAGCATATATCATGTAAAATACAATTTCATCTCTCACTCTGTATCCAAAATGGAAGCTATATTTCTCCAGAATATTATTTAACTTCAACAGTTCAGTTATTACTTTCTGCGCCAATACCTTCTCATCAACACAATCCAATAGTTTTATATATTGAGGCCGTAGAAAATCATTATGATAATTTCTGCTATCCAAACGATCTGTAGTTAATGAATCAAAATCATATTCCAGATCCACCTTATTAAACTCAATAGTGTTAGCCCTATCAAGAACCTTCTTACTAAAGGGGAAGGTGGTTTCATCCATATTAACTGTGCCGATTATGTACAAATTCTGTGGAATATAAACATCTCCAAATTTACTTACAGCCTTTTCATCTCTGCCAAATTGCTCTTTACTTATAAGCACTTCGGTAACTATATCTCCATCTTCATTTATGCGGCGGGTCTCCATTTTTGAAAGAATGTCACTGAAATAATACTCAACCCGTGCCAGATTCATTTCATCAAGGCAAATGAAATAAGGATTGTCAGGATGCAGCATAGCCTCATAGGCAATAGATGTTATTATACCTGGAATAAACTGATTTTCTATATTTCTATAGCCAAGCAAATCCGTTGCATCGGACCAATCCGGTCTCACAGATATAAGCCTGAATCTGCCATTCTCGAAAGTCGCTCCAACAGCCTCTGCAAAAAGCTGTACTATTTTACTTTTCCCCGTCCCGGAAATGCCGGACAATATAACGAATGGTTTAGTTTTTAGACTTAAGTAAAAATTGTTTATGAGTTCCTGGCTGAAAGTAAAACCTTTATTACATATATAGTCATGAATGAACTTAAGCTCATCGTTTATATTTTTTGTTGAATAATATTCGTTACTATCATCAGTATCTTCTATAGGATCAATATCAACGTCTTCATCATCTACTGCATCGGTAGCTTTGCTAATAAGTTTGAAAACAAAAGTATCTTTTTTATCGCCTTTATAAATATCTATGTACTCTACAAATTCATTTGGAACCTTATTAGGTTTCTTACCGGTTTCCTTAAGGTAATTCATTATATAATCATAGCTAGCCTCTAATTTTTCTTGTAGTTGTTCTTTCAGTGCTTTATCACTATATAAAAGCTGTATGGTTACTCCCTTTCTCCCAGCAGAATTGGGCCATCTCATACGCGCATTATATTCTCTGCTGCCAAGAGTTATCTTAACATTTACTTTTTCTCCAATTGATAATTCCTTTGAAAGATTATCGAGGAAAACTTTATGATATCTTTCTGGTATAGTTGTACCAAGCTCAAAGGTGCTGTAATCCACAGTCTTTCTGCCTAAAAAACTTATATCTTTTATCTCCGTTTTATCTATCCAAGAATCTGATTTATATTTCTTAACATTCGACATATTATCTGCCATTTATTTCACCACCTGTAACTTATTATATAATTATAGCAAATAAGACATATAATGACTACAGATGAATGGATCTTGTTAATATACCAATATAACTCCTATTGTTAAGTATGTATTACATTTTAACAACAAATCTAGCAATTATAGAAATCACTTATTCCGACATTTGTGCTTTATTAAGTTTAAAATAAACAATTCTTAATTATATCATGATAACTATATTTATTATGATAGCGGCGTAAGAAAAGAACTTTATCCGATCTCGTTTATGGTCACAGAACAGGAATAGACTCTGTAGGAAAGGTTTAATTAAAATTCTATTGTACAATTGTGGCAAAGCCATCAATGGACTTGTACATATCCCTATATCCAATAGCAAGTAGATTATCTCTGTCTTCGAAATATCACCGATCATTTTGTAGTGATATTAGGCAATTTCTGGTCTCATGGAATTAAGCAGAATAAAAAACAATATCTACCAATTGATATGTATCTAATTTAAACATTCAAATGACAAATTACAAAACCATGATTTATAGCTTCACCACAATCTCCTATTATTGGGAAATAGAGTAATATAAGCCACACCCTAATTTTGTGTTCTCAAAAATTAATTTGAGGTTACCAGTAAAAGAAAAGGTAGCCTCAGATGGATAAATATGATTTTCAATGAAACTTAGATACTTGATGTGAGGCTGTTTCTACGTTAGCATGATGGACATGGCCTCAGGGATTCCTCACAATCACTGGAAGTAAAGCAAACAGTGATTAGTTGCTAGAATAAAGTCTATTGAAGCCTTCTTTGGACTTTCTACCATGATTTATTGCATCCGTAGGAAGATGCTTTCAGTCATTTTCAACAACAAATAACCGATTTGAGCTTCTACGATATGACTACAAAGAAGTAATTGAAAAAGCATGTACAAATTTATAAGTTGTGTTTTTATAAAGTAACAGCCACTCGACTAGTATTCTTTGATAAAATACGAATAATCGCATTCGCTAGAGATAATGCATCACTTTCTGTGTTACTACTACCAAAAGATAAGCGGATAGTTCCTTTGGCATATTCAGGCGCTATACCAATTGCTTTCAAAACATGTGAAATTTGAGTATTCTCAGCATCGCAGGCAGAGCCAGTAGAAACGCAGATTCCCATTAAGTCAAGTCGATGCAAAAGTGTTTCTCCATCGGCATTCCTAAAAGACAGACTAATATTTCCAGGGATTCTATTTTCACTTCCATTACGAATATAATCTATACCTGCTGCCGACAAAGTATCCATAACAAAGCTTTCCAGATGTTTCAGTTTTAAGGCGTTTTCTTTCAAATTATCGCAATTTTTTTGTAACGCAGTCGCCATTGCAACAATTGAAGCGATATTCTCTGTTCCACCACGCTTACCAGATTCCTGTACACCTCCATCAACATAGGGACTTATATTAGTACCTTTTCGTATATAAAGAAAACCGATTCCCTTGGGACCGTTAAATTTATGTGCAGATGCAGATAACAAATCCACTCCCAATTTCCGAACATTCACTTCAATGTGTCCTATTGCTTGCACTGCATCTGTGTGAAATAACACCCCACTCTGATGAGCAATATCTGCAAGCTCAGAGACCGGCTGTATTGTTCCCACCTCATTGTTTGCAAGCATAACAGATACAAGCTTTGTTCTGTCTGTAATGCTATTACTTAAAGTGGTAGGTTGTACTATACATTTCTCTGTGACAGGCAGATATTGAACAGAGACTCCCAGATGCTTCAGTGCCTTGCAAGACCGTAAAACTGCATGGTGTTCTATAGATGATGTAATGATTTCACCACATAAGCCGCCTTGCAAAGCTATGCCCTTAATTGCCCAATTATCACTTTCTGTACCACCGGAGGTAAAAAACACCTCTTCCGGCAAGGCTCCTATGCACTCGGCAATTATAGCACGAGCTTTTTTTAATGCTTTTTTCCCTGCCCGTGCAAATGAATAAGGCTGTGATGTGTTGCCATACTCTTCTAATAGAAATGGCTTCATTGCCTCAAATGCATCTATATCCAGTTTTGTTGTCGCCGCATTATCAGCATAAATCATCGTCTTCATCCCTTTCCTACTTAAAAAGTGTACATCCTTCTTCCTTGAACTCCTCGATTTTTTCGAGAAGTTCCTCAATAGTGGTATTCAAATAATCTGCAAGGCAATCCATACAGTAACCACTCACGATATCCATCCCCAGTAATTTTCTATTGATACCAATTGTGTCTTTGCTCAAATCTGGCTTTCCACAAGCCACGCAATCAATTTTCATCTTGGGCATCCCTCACCGAAAAACTCGGCAGTTCCTTTCCTTTGAATTCAACATCCAATATTCCCAGCTGTTTTTTAATAATATAACGCATTTTTGTTGCAGGGCGAAGACAATAACGTTGAAATTCTTTCAGATTTACATCTTTTGCTGTTCGAACATTCGGAAAGAGCAATTTCAGATAGGCAGTTGTAATGCGTTTAACAGCCTCAGTATCTCTAGTATCTGCATGATCTGGTACTTCTACAATCTGGTCAACAATTGCACGATAG
>JAEZDX010000214.1 GCA_023417975.1 Bacillota bacterium | reverse complement strand
TCAAAAGAATTAATGGAACATAGGTACTTACCCCTGCTTTATCATCTTTTCTATCATAACCATTATATAAATAAGCTCTGGCATCCGATGAATTAGAAATTGCGTCTGTATCCCCTTGATAATTTACTGTATATTGTTCAGGGTATGTCCTATGTCTGCTTTCCAGTATTTTTATTAATGAATAAATTACAACACCGCACACTGCTGCAATGGCAAATAGAACAATAAGAGTTACTATGATTTGAACTCCTCCCTGATTAGTTACTGCTTCACCTTGAGCCTTTGAAGCTTCCGTATTGGTTATAACCAATTTTGAAAGAGTTACCTGCAAAGAATTAAAAGTAAAATGACACAGCATAGATGCAAAGATTGAATTTGTTATTCTTACAATATATACAAATATAAATCCTAGTGCAAAAGCATACAGTGACTGCTGAGGACTTAAATGTAATATCGCAAAGACCAAACCGTTAACCAAAGCTGCTTTAAAGATACTCTTATTATTATACCCGTGCAATACAACTCCTCTTGTAACCGCTTCTTCACATATAGCTGGAGTTACAGCCATCATAAACAGCATTGACAATAATGATATTGATGAAAGCTCGTGAAAAGCCTTTGATACGGGATTTGAAAAGAATATAGCAGTTATATATGATAAAAAAGATGCTATTGGCTGACAGAATACAGCTATAACAATTACAATAAATGCATCACTAAAAGATAGCTTATTTAATCTGAATACCTCCTTGGGAGATAATTTGGTAATAGCCATATATAAAATAACCGGTATGAGCAAAAATAAATATTCATCTAAAGCCAAAAACTTAGAATATCCCATAAGATCTATCAACGGTCCTACTATTGTTAATTGGGATAATATTTGAAAAACTACAAGGAGCAATATAAATAAATTAGCTCGAAAAATTGATTTCATTCTCTTCTCCTTTCAATGCAGCTGAATAATAGCATTACATATTTATTATATAATGACAATTTCATTTTAAATAGAACCTTGCCGTAAATTTATTTCAACAATTTCCGATTGACTTCCAATTCTCATTGGCGGTCCCCAAGTGCCGTATCCACTAGACACTATTATATTCAAATTATCCCTTTTTACATATCCGTAATCCAATTCAAAAATTCTTGATGTAATTAAATTTGCCGGCGAGAGCTGCCCCCTATGTGTATGCCCTGAAACCAATAAGTCTACCCCAGCCTTCTGTTCTTCTTGAAATTCAATAGGTTGATGATCCATCATAATTATAGGCTTGCTCATATCTGCTCCTTGTACAATATCACTTATACTTTTTCGTCCTTTTCCTCTTGCTATGGAAGCATCAACTCGTCCTCCTATGTAAAAGCAATTGTCTATCAGTTCAATTTCGTCTCTTAAGACCTTAATTCCTGCTTTATTATACTCTATGGTGATTTTATCTATGTCACCATCAAACCCATCATGATTTCCCAGAGCTGCATAAACTCCATACTTAGCTTGAAGCCTTCTAAATACGTCATCTATATTCTGACTTTTAAAAGGCTCTATACTACTATCAATAATATCCCCTGCTATTAATACTAGATCAGGCTTCAAATCATTTATCTCTTTTACCATAGTTTCAATTCTATCCCTGCCTATGATTCCTCCAATATGTATATCACTAACCATAATAATCTTTATATTGCTCCCTTTTACTGTCTTTTCCGTATTCAAATTATATATTGATACTTTTGAGTTCTCTGCCGCCCTCATAGAGTAGACTAAAAATGATATGAGAAAAACAGCCATAATTATGGAAAAGGTCAGTTGAAACTTACTTCCGGACATTATATTCAAAAGCTGTTGATTCCCTGTCCTACTTATAATAAACCTTATTAAATCAATTACAAGCAGTGCTATGAAAATATAAAACATTAACCCAAGCCATATTCCTCCCATAAATTCCAATGAGGATGCCATCTTATTCGGATAATTTCTCATTAAAGCAGCAGCAACATATGCCAACACTATAATCCAGTATATTACCCAGAACACCTTTGAATTTATATAGGGTATATGACTGAACAGTCCCTTCCATATTCTTATTCCTATATAATAATTTAATCCTCCGTACAATGCCACAGCTACAATGAAGAATAGTACCCCTAATATTTTATATGCTATGCCTTCTATTGTCATATAATTTCTCTCCTTAGCCAATCTAACACACTAATTACAGTTCTATTTCTTATTTTTTGCCTATTTCCGGAAAAATTAAACCTTCTCACCATAATATTTCCATTGATATATAATGCCGAGTAAACCAATCCAACAGGTTTTTCATCTGTTCCTCCACCAGGTCCTGCAATACCCGTAACAGATATGCCCACCCTAGTTCCGGTAAGCTTAATCAGTCCCTCCACCATTTCTCTTGCAGTTTCTTCACTTACTGCTCCATATTTATCAAGTGTCTGCTGCTTTACCCCTAACAGCTGCATCTTTGCTTCATTTGAATAGGTCACTATTCCATGGCTGAGCACCGACGATATTCCCGGATAATTTATCAATGTCCCCGCTATTAATCCCCCTGTACATGACTCAGCAGTGGATATTGTTAACTCCTTTTGTATCAATAGTTCCGCCACTACATCTTCTAAGGAGCAGTCATTCACGCCATATACATGTTCGCCCAAAATATCTCTTATATCTTTTTCCACTGGCTCAATGAGTTTTTCTGCTTCCTCATTGCTGGCTGCTTTTGCTGTAATTCTGAGTATTATCTCATTATCTTTTGCGTAAGGAGCTACTGTCGGATTATTCTGACTTTCTATTATATGCCTTACTTTTTCCTCCATTTCGCTTTCTCCGATTCCACTTATTCTTAAAACCTTTGAGAGCAGAACCTCATCTGAAAACTTCCTTAGATAAGGAATAACCCTTTCTTTAAACATTGGTATCATCTCTCTTGGTGGTCCCGGCAGCATAATAATTATTTTATTGTCTTCTTCAATAATACAGCCCGGCGCAGTTCCATTGTTATTTTTTAAAATATTTGCTCCTTCCGGAAAACATGCCTGCTTCTTATTTGAATCCGTCATCACCCTCCCCATGCCCTTAAAGTAATCTTCAATATATTTCAAAGACTCTTCATGCACTCTCAAACTCTTACCAAAGTATTGTGAAGCTATTTCTTTTGTCAGGTCGTCTTTCGTAGGTCCAAGTCCCCCTGTTGTTTTGATGACATCTGCTTCTTCAAATGCATGGTCAATGGCTGACAACAATCTTTCCGAATTATCACCTACCACAGACTGATGATACACTGATATACCTAAAGCCGCCAACTCCCTAGCTATAAATTGAGCATTAGTATTAACTATATCTCCAAGCAGTAACTCAGTTCCTACTGCCATAATCTCTGCTTTCATATTCAAATCCCTCCTATATTTATTAATTGAATAAGACACCGGAAGTCCTATTTTATTAAATAACCTCCGGTGCCGCTCATTTATTATTTATTTGTATTAATTACTTTCAGTGATAGCAACTGCAACCGCGCCCACAACGCCTGCATCTGTTCCCAATCCTGCAGGTACTACACTACAGTTGTTCATAGGTCTGAGTGCTCTGTTTTTTACAACTTCTCTAACTCTTTCAAAAACTACATCTCCGCCTTTTGATACTCCACCGCCAATAACAACTACCTCAGGATCAAAACAGCATATGACATTTGCCACGCAGATTCCAAGGTAAGTCAAACTTCTGTTTAATATATATGATGCAACCTTATCTCCTTTTTCAGCCTCAACAAATACCTCATAGGATGTCACTTTCTCATACTGTGTCAGTGATGTATCCAAACCTCTTTCTATAGCCTCTCTTGCCTGCCTTCCTATAGCCGTACCTGAAGCAAGCGCCTCAGCGCAACCATAATTACCGCAGTTACATTTTGGACCTTCAGGCTGTACAGTTATGTGTCCGATTTCCAAGGCATTTGAAGTAGCTCCCTTGTATAACTTTCCATTCAATACTGCGCCGCCACCTATTCCTGTACTTACTGTAACATACACCATATTTTGAGTTCCTTTTCCTGCCCCAAACAAGTATTCACCTACAGCAGCAGCATTGGCGTCATTCTCCAAGTAAGTTGGAATACCAAATTTATTAACTAACTCATCTTCCAATTTGAAATTATTAAATGGAAGATTCGGTGTATTTAAAATCATCCGGGTT
>JAEZDX010000211.1 GCA_023417975.1 Bacillota bacterium | reverse complement strand
ATTTTAATACAGCGGCATAAATGTAAGAACCCTTCACAGTAAAGCGAATGTCCTCCGGAGTAAATACCTTTGAGTTTCCGTCGGCAAACTGTCCTTCCTGAATTTGCGTTGGGCCTTCTCCAGCCCTACGCCATAATTTGCTCTCATATATTGCCTCTCCATTAACGTTTAACCACTCTCCTATTTCCAGAAGAATAGCTTTATCCTCATCCGGAATTGTTCCATCGGCTTTGGGGCCAATATTTAAAAGAAGGCTGCCATTTTTACTTACTATATCTATCAAATCGCAAATTATCTCTCTGGCTGATTTATAATCATTATTTTTAGTATAACACCAAGAATTTCTTGCAACAGCCGTATCTGTCTGCCAAAAATATGGCTTTTGCTCTGCAAACTGTCCTCTCTCAATATCAACTACAGCACATCCAAACATAAATGCATCATGCTTATAATTAATTGCAACTTCTGCTCCCCATTGTTCAGCCCTATTATAATAGTAAGCAGCAAATTTTTTCAGATATGGCTTCACTGCACTATGTTGAATCCACCAATCAAAATATACTATCTTTGGCTGATATCTATCAACTATTTCACAGGTTCTGATGAGCCAGTCTTCCAAATATTCCTTAGAAGGTTCCGGACTGAACAAGTCTTGATGCTTAGGCTCCGGCATAGCTGGCCAGTAAAAATCCCCACATACAAGAGGCTCCTTTATATCACTATCAAATTCCTTCCCATGCCCCATGAAAAACCAGTGTTCAACTCTATGTGAAGATGCACAGAATTTCATATTACGTCCTTCAATAGCCTGCTTCAATTCTCCCAATACATCTCGCTTAGGTCCCATTTCGTAAGCATTAAAATGAGAAACTTCGCTTTTGTACATCTGAAACCCATCATGATGCTCTGCCACAGGTACTACATATTTTGCTCCCGCCATTTTGAAAACTTCTGCCCATTCCTCAGCTTTAAATTTCTCAGCTTTAAACATAGGAATAAAATCTTTATACCCGAAGTCCTTATGCTTCCCATAGGTTTTTATATGATGTTCATACTCCTTTGACCCTTGTATATATATATTTCTAGAATACCATTCATTTTCAAAGGCAGGTACTGAATATATTCCCCAATGAATGAAAATCCCAAACTTAGCATTTCTATACCAATCTGCTAATTTGTAATTTGATAGCGACTCCCAATTGTCTTTAAAACTTCCTTCACTAATAACTCTGTCAATTTCCTGCAAGTACTTTTTCTTATCCATATTATATTCCCCTCCCAGTTTGTTTAAGTGAACAAATCAATCATACGTATTCCCGTAGGCTTGCTTATAAATTTAACTCTCAAGTATCTAACCTGTTTTCCGGACAAATCCAAGGTCAAGAAAGAATTTATTCTTCCGTCATTTGAAGCAAAAATAGTATTAAAGCTTTTCCTATCATCTGAAGTACTTATCTCAAACGTTTCTCCATGAGTCTTTTCAAAAATAATATCCGCTCTGCTTACTGTCTTTGACCCTTCAAGGTCCACCATAATCCATGCACCTTCATTTTCTTCTTCCGGTCTCCAGTAAGTTTCATAACTTCCATCTGTAACATTTCTTGAAGGATAATCAGTCTGAGAGCTGCTTGCAAATACCGGTCTGTGTGTTCCTATGCTGAAGCTTCTGTCAGCATAGGGAGGCTGCATTATATTAGGTGGCGGTAATAATTCATTAATAGTTTGATTGTTCCATTGCTCACCGCCAATTGATTTAATAGCGATTTCTCCTTGAACTAACCCTTCTGATTTTGCAATAATCTTACTTTCTCCTGAAAAGTAGGAACGCAATTCAATTGCTCCTTTACCATCCAATAAGCTTTTGTCTTCCGGGCGCAGTACCAAAGTCTTACCTGTTGGAAATATGGCAGGACCGCTTACTATTTCCAAGGTAATCTCCATAGAATTTGCTACATGCCTTCCATGGGCATCAACAACGGTTACAACTAATTGTGCATCTTCTGTACCGTCCGTAGAAATTACAACTCTGTCAGCTGACAGCTTCAACTCGTAAGGTATGCCTTCTTTTGCAGGCTCAGGAGCTTTTATACCACGTAAATTTTCACGATACCAGAACCAGGAATTAAGCGGCAGTCTATAATAATCTATCATTCCCATATGCCCCATCTTTAAAATGCTTCCATGGTGGAAAGCACACCAAAGGGCCTTACCGGAGCGCCATGTAAAAGGGTTCTCCACTCCATCTGTAAAGCTTGGAATAAATTCCCCAGGGCGGTCTGCCACAGTACTTCCATATTCCGATACAAAGTTTGGAAATCCAGGATTAATATAAATTGCAGCCCCATCTCCATTATAGCCGGCTACATCACCTAGCACATCGAAGCCTCCGCGCTGAGCACCGCCTACAGCTGCAGGACGGGTAGGATCAATATCATGGGTAACTTGTACTAATCGCTTAATCAAAGCTTTGGCCTTATCCATAACTTCATTATTTGAAAAGAAGGGTTCATTACACATACTCCAAACAACAATACTTGGATGATTTCTATTGGTTCTAATCATTTCCTTAAGTGTAGCAATACAGCTTTCTTCAAATTCTTCTTGATCTTCTTCATAAATGGGATATCCGCTGCTGGTCCAGTAACCTTCAAGGTTAGGCCCCCCCGTTCCCCAGAAGCAGTTTTCAGACCAGAATAAAAGACCTTGTCTATCACATTCTTCCGCAAAATAAGTATGATGAGGATAATGCGAGCCTCTAATAAAATTCATACCGCAATCTTTAATCATACGGATATCTCTTTGAATTCCGGCATGTGTAACTGCATCGCTCCATCCGGCATGATCCTGATGAACATTAGCTCCAAGGATGTCATAATGCTCTCCATTCAAGAAGAAGCCTTGATCCGCTGTGAACTTAAACCAACGAATTCCGAAGGTTGTTTCATAGCTGTCACATAATTCTTCTCCAATATATACAAAGCTTTTCAGCTTATATAGGTTCGGTGTTTCCGGGCTCCAAAGCATTGGATTTTTTATAGTATCCGTATACTGAAATTCGTACAGCTCACCGGGAGCCAGGCTTCTATTTATCTCCGTGCTTAAAATTTCATCACCTTGGTACTCAACAATAGAAACCAGCTTGCAATCTATGGTGTCCATAAAATCATTTCTCACTTCCGTTGCTATGGAAACCTTTGCTTTTTCCTTAGTAACCTCAGGCGTTGTAACACTCGTTCCATACCATGTTATATGAAGCGGTTCTGTTATAATCAAGCTTACATCCCGGTAGATTCCTCCATTAAATACATGTTCCCCGGCACGCGGCGCCAATCTTGGATTCCACAAATTATTCAGACGCACAAACAATTGATTATCACCACAGCTTATATAAGAGGTTACATCAACCTCAAAGGCTGTATATCCACCTTTATGAACTTCGGCTAACCTACCGTTAATATATATTTCTGCTTCTTGAAAGGCTCCTTGAAACTCTAAGGAAATCTTTTTTCCTACCCAGTACTCTTCAATATAGAGCTTCTTACGGTAACAGCCATAGCCGACGTAAAATTCATTTTCGATAAAGTATGGTATTCCAAAAGAATGAGGTATACCTATATCATACCAGCCGCTGTCATCGTATGATGCTTCCTTTGCCTCCGGGTAATCTCCGTGAATAAACTTCCAGTTATTATTTTGAAAGGTCTTTATTCTTCCTTTAATAATTTCCCCCATCTCCTCCCGTAGGCGTATTTACTTCTGCCTCTATTACTAGCGCCGCATATTCAGCTAATGCTGAATATATTTACATGATACTATTTAATCTATATAATATGGATATACAAAACTAAGTTTTTCTTATATAAAACTAACTTTTTCATGCGGGGATTTATATGAATAAAAACACTAAGTTCTTTTTTAAAAGTTATCTTTCAAATATACAGGTGAGTGTTGGATTGGCTGGATATAGTTGGGTAGGCTATGACTGGAAGGACATTAACTATACTCCGGAATACAATAAATTTTATTATATTTGCGACGGAGAGGGTTGGCTTAAGGTTGGAGATTCTGAATACTACCCGAACGCCGGGCAGCTTTTTCTTATGCCTGCAGGTATAAAACAATCCTATTCAGCCATTAATTCGAATCCCTATACAAAGTATTGGTGCCATTTTACAGCAAAAATCGGTGACAAAAATCTCTTCGATGTAATAAAGCTTCCGCATTATATAGATGTGATCGATAAAGAAAAGGTTGATAGTATTTTTCATGAAGTGGTTGAAAGCTTTAACAGCATTGAATTATCGGCTTCGTTAATGCTTAAAGCCTCGATACTAGGGCTTATAGCCTATTACCTTGATAACTCAACAGTAAAAACAGCCGAGGTATTTAATCACGGTACTCTTGAAATGCTTAGTGTAGTGATAGAGTATATTAATAACAATTTCCACAAAAACATAACTATTGAGGAACTATCCTCCATTGCTCATTTGCATCCGAATTATTTTATTAAGGTCTTTAAAAACCAGATGGGTTCTTCCCCCATTCACTTTTTAAATAAGAGAAGGATTGATGAGGCAAGACTTCTTCTTACTTCTACCAATCTAACCGCAACTGAAATAAGCAGCCGAATCGGATTTAGCAATCTATATTATTTTTCAAAGCTTTTTAAAGAATATACCGGCTCATCACCTTCGGTATATAAACAATTATCAAAGCAAAAAAACATAAACTAGCCCCAACAATTACGGGCTTGTTTTTTTGCACCTAAAAAAGAACTTGTCTCACAGGAACAAGTTCTTTTCATTAATATTTAAATCTAACCACACATTTCTTTAACATGATGTCTTCCTCTTGGAACTATAAAGGGCGAAGAGGATACCGGATCCTTTATAACTACGCAATCCAAATCAAAGACTGTGTTAATCAATTCCGAGGTTATAATCTGTGATGGTTCACCTTGATCTATTAATTTCCCCTTACGAAGAGCAAATATATAATCCGCATACCTGGCAGATAGATTTATATCATGAAGTACCATAACAATAGTAGTGCCTCTTTTGCGGTTCAAATCTGTGAGTAAATCAAGGATTTCCACCTGATAAGCGATGTCAAGATAAGTAGTGGGCTCATCTAAAAGCAGTATATCCGTTTGTTGGGCAAGTGCCATTGCAATCCATACTCTCTGCCGCTGACCGCCGGACAATTCATCTACGCTTCGATTTGCTAGTTCTGTTATTCCCATTATTTCAAGAGCTTCTTCTACAGCCTCAAAATCAGTTTTGTCCATACTTTTTAAGAATGCTTGATATGGATATCTGCCTCTAGAAACTAAATCCCAAACAGTTATACCTTCGGGAACTACCGGTGACTGAGGGAGCAAGCCCAAAACCTGTGCCAGCTGCTTAGACGGCATAGAGGTAATTTTTTTACCATCTATTAAGACCTCCCCTGAAACAGGTTTAATAAGTCTGGCAAGTGTTTTCAGCAAAGTCGATTTGCCACATGCATTAGCTCCGATAATAACGCTAATCTTATTACTTGGAATAGCTATATCAATTCCATCTATTATAATCTTCTTGTCATATCCGGTAACTATGTCCTTTGCTTCGAATAATTGTTGTTTTTTAGTCATTACGCTTGCCCCCTCTTGTTTATAACTATTAAAAGCAACAGCATATACGGCGCTCCTAAAATTCCCGTAACCACACCTACAGGAAACCTCGTACTAAAGGCAAATTGCCCTAGCATATCGGCTCCAAGTACGAGTAGAGCACCAACCAAAGCTGAAGATAGTACATTTGGTGCTCCCGGTCCAACAAGCTTAAACGCAATTGGTCCGGATAAAAATGCAACAAAGGCTATAGGGCCTGTAACTGAGGTTGCAAAAGCAATAAGAAATACAGAGCTGAGAATAAGCATAATCCTTATTAAATTTATTTTTACGCCCAGGGTTATTGCAAACTCATCGCCCATTTGCAGTATTTGAAGCTGCTTTGTTAAAGCTAAAGTAATACTTCCAAATATAACTACAACCAAAAATAAAAGCGGTACATCTTCCATGCTCATTCCGTTTAAGCTGCCGCTTAGCCATCTGAGCGCCGTTGAAACGTCATATTGCGAAGCTTTAGCCACTAAATATGATATAAGCGCATTCATCATCGCCTGTATTCCAATTCCTATAAGTATTAATCTTCCCCCCGAAAACCCCGAGCCTTTTGATAACACATATATAAGTATTGCTGTTATAATACCGGAAATTACTGCAGCTATAGAAATGCTGCTTCCGCTCATACGAAGCACCAATATGCAAAAAACTGCTTCGACACTGGAACCCGAACTTATACCTATGATATCAGGACTAGCCAATGGATTTCGAAGCATAGTCTGAAAGGTATTTCCGGCCATACCGAAGGCTAACCCTGCCAAAAGTCCACAGAGCATTCTTGGCAGCCTCAAGGTCGCTATAGTAAAGGTTGCACCTTGTATCTGCTCCCCTCTGAGAACTCTAATAACTGTACTTAATTGATAGTTTGTCTTACCGTATACCAGCATCATGCCGCAAATACATATTGTTAGCACAACCAGTATGCTATTAACGGCAATGAAGCGAATTTTTCTTTTTGTGTAAGCTTGGTTAAGCATAGTGCTCGTAGTTTGCGTCATATAGCTCTCACCTTCGCTTTCCTAGCAACGATAATAAGAATTGGTGCTCCTAAAAAGGCAGTAATAATTCCCACTTGAACCTCACCCGGACTTCCGATAACTCTTCCCAAAACATCCGAAATTATTAAAAGTGCGGCTCCGCCAATAGCTGACAATGGAACTATGCCCCTCAGGTTTGAACCAAATATAAGACGTATGCTGTGAGGTATCATTAGTCCTATAAAGCCTATAGGTCCCGCAATGGCAGTAGTGGCACCGGATAGTATGACACCTGCAATTGCACATACGATCCTTATAATGCCTATATTTACACCAAGACCTGCAGCAACCTCGTCCCCCAAAGCTAAGACATTCAATGCTGGAGTTGCTGCTATGCTTATTATTAAGCCGATTATTATAAAAGGCAGTATTAGTCTTATGCTGTCCCAGGTTGCACCACTAACACTTCCAACCTGCCAAAATCTAAATGCATCCATAACCTCACTTCTTGGAAGTATGACTGCACTTACTAAAGATGATAAAACCGCGCTTGTAGCGGAACCTGCTAAGGCAAGCTTTATTGGCGTCACGCCTCCATTTCCCATAGCTGCCACGCCATAAACAAAAACAGCTGTTATGCCTGCCCCGGCTAGTGCAAGCCAAATATACTGATTTGCTGAATTTATATTAAAGAATGCTATGCCGATTACAACAAATAAAGATGCACCGGTATTAACTCCTAAGATACTCGGATCTGCTATAGGATTTCTGGTAATAGATTGCATAAGGGCTCCTGATATTCCAAGAGAAGCCCCTGCCATAATACTAAAAACAGTTCTCGGTATACGCTCCCGGACTACTAATGCAGCAAAAGACGTATCACTACTGTTTAATAAAGCATGTATTGCTTGACTAAATTGTATATTTTTCGATCCCCAAGCTAATGATGCAATCACACATATACTTAAAAAGATAGTACTCCCTAAATATATCCTTATTGTTTTTGCAAGTCTCATCGTACCTTATCTGCTGCCTCTCCCATTATTTTTAAATATTCATCTATTGTTGCCGGAATAGATAATGCACTTGGAGTGCAAGAGGCTGCTAATGCGGATCCGTCCTCTATGATGGCAACAGACCCGTTTTTAATTGCCGGAACTGTTCCAAGTAAAGCGTCTTCTTGAAGCTGCTTTAATAATTTGTCACTGCCATATGTGACCATAACATCTATATCCGATAATTTATCAATATTTTCAGAACTTATTTCAAGAGCAAAGCTCTTTGAAGTTTCTGCTAATTTCTTAACACTTTCGGGTACTTCCAATCCCAAATCATTTAAGTAGGCTGCACGAGGGTCGGTTGGAAGATATATGTAGAACTTGCCTAAATCCGTTGGATTAAAGTAACAAAACGCAACCTTTTTACCTTTAATACTTGGATATTTACCTGTTTTCTCTGTTATTAACTTATCTAAATCTGAAACTAGTTTCTCTCCTTCATTCTTTTTACCTATAGCAGCTGCATTTATTATTATTTGATCTCTCCAATATGTTTGCCATGCAAGTGTAGGATACGCTACAACAGGAGCAATTTTATTTAATAAATCATATTCTTTTTGTGTAATCCCTGAGTAAGCAGCCAATATAACGTCAGGGGCAGAATTACTGATTGCTTCATAATCCAAACCATCTACATCATTAAAAACAACAGGCTTTTCTACGCCTAATTCCTTATATTTTGCTGCAGTCCAAGGTAACAAGCCATTTTCATCTGTTTTCCCGTAATTTGCCTTAGATATGCCTGCCGGTACAATTCCCAATGCTAAAGGCACATCTTGGTTAGACCAAGAAATTGTAACAACATTTTTCGGCTGTTTTTCTATTACAGTTTCTCCGAAAGCGTGTTTAATCCTAATTGGATAAGCTACAGAAGTATTTTCCTCACCCTTAGGTTTATCTTGATTTTTTTCTGTGGTGCTTGTACAGCCTGTTACTAATAATGCACAAGTAAGAATAATTGCACTTATTGCTTTTAATTTCATTAATCTGCCTCCTAATTTTTTTGTTTTTTTTACATCCGGAAAAATCGGTGAAGCTGCGATATTTTGCCGGTGAATTACTAAGAACTAAGCTCCCATTTGTTTACTTGAAGCTTAAGCCTAAATTACCAAACGTAATTGAGAATGAATATCATTCCCACGCATGTATTATTTTATAGTCTTCCGTAAAATTTGTCAACATTATTTTATTGAACATACATATATGCTGATAACTAAGACCTTACCTCAAACATTTCGAAGACACCTTTCATAGAATAACTATGCTTAGTTAGATATGTACTGTTTATGGATTTAAGGTAGTAATCTTTACTGGTTGAGTTGTCCATCACTCGGTACATCTATTTACAAAAAAGATACGGGAAATTATTTTTACAAAAACAAAAATACCTGCGCCAGCAGGTATTCCCGTATAATGCCAATATTTTTTACATCCGCAATATTCTAATAAAATACTTTATGTGAACAAATCAATCATGCCTATTCCTACAGGTTTATTTAAAAATTTGACTCTAAGATATCTAACCTGTTTTCCGGCTAAATTTATACTTAAAAAGGAATTCACACTTCCATCATTTGAAACGAAGATCGTATTAAAATTAATTCCATCATCGGATATACCTATTTCAAATGGTTCACTATTTGGCTCTTCAAAAATAACATCAGCTCTGCTTACCGCTTTAGGTCCTTCTAGGTCAGTCATAATCCATTCACCCGGCAGCTCTTTAGCTGCACGCCAGTAGGTTTCATAGCTTCCATCTGTAATATTTCTTGAAGGATAATCAGGATGAGCACTGCTTGCAAATACCGGTCGATGCTTTCCTATACTGAAGCTTTTACCTCTATATGGCGGTATCATTACATTTGGCGGAGGCAGTAATTCATTAATTGTTTGATTCCTCCATTGCTCACCGCCAACAGCTTCAATAATAAGTTCTCCAGCTACTAATCCCGTTGCCTTTGCAATAATCTTACTTTCCCCTGAAAAATATGAACGCAATTCAATTGCTCCTTTTCCTTCCAGTAAATTACTCTTTTCCGGAGATAGTGTTATGGATTTACCACTTGGAAAGATAGCAGGACCGCTTACAACTTCCAATGTAATCTCCATGGAATTTGCAATATGCTTACCATGTGAATCAACTACAGTCACTATAATATGTGCGTCCTCAGTACCATCGGTACAAATTACGTTTCTATCAGCTGTTAGAGTTAAACCATAGGGTATACCTTCTTCTACAGGCTCCGGACGTTCTATGCCGAGTAAATTCTTACGATACCAGTGCCATGAATTCAGAGGCAGTCTATAATAATCTATCATTCCCATATGCCCCATATTCAAAATACTTCCATGATGGAAAGCGCACCAAAGTGACCTTCCTGAACGCCAATTATAAGTTTTTTCCACACCATCTGAAAAGTTTGGAATAAATTCTCCAGGACGATCAGCTACTGTGCTTCCATACTCCGATACAAAATTCGGAAACCCAGGATTCATAAAAATTGCAGCACCATCTCCATTATAACCTGCTAGATCTCCCAGTGCATCAAAGCCTCCTCGCTGAACACCGCCAACCGCTGCGGGGCGAGTTGGATCAATCTCATGAGTGACCTGTACTAAACGACTTACCAATCGTTTTGCCTTATCTATGACTTCTCCATTTGAAAAGAAGGGTTCGTTACACATACTCCAAACAATAATACTGGGATGATTTCTGTTTGTTCTGATCATTTCCTTAAGTGTTCTAATGCAGCTCTCCTCAAATTCCTCTTGGTCTTCTTCATAAATGGGGTAACCACTGCTAGTCCAATAACCTTCTATGTTCGGCCCCCCTGTTCCCCAGAAACAATTTTCAGACCAAAATAGAATACCTTGCTTATCGCATTCCTCCGCAAAATAAGTGTGGTGAGGATAATGTGAACCTCTAATAAAATTCATACCGCAGCCTTTAACCATAGCGATGTCTCTTTGAATTCCGGTATGTGTAACCGCATCTCCCCAACCGGCATGATCCTGAT
>JAEZDX010000646.1 GCA_023417975.1 Bacillota bacterium | reverse complement strand
GTATTGAGCCTGAAGTGCCATGAATTGAGAAAAAAGAGGCATCCGAACCATAGGCATCAGCTGCTAATTCCTGTGCTTTTTTTATGGCACCCGTCGGATGATGGAGGCTATCTACGAGCTTAAATACAGTTACATCAATTTTAAAAGGGTTTTCCCCCATAAAGCTTTTAAAGTCCTTATCTATTCCAACACCTTTTTTATGTCCCGGAACATGGAAAGGGATTGTTTGTCTATCTACATACTCCATCAATGCATTAAACAATGGAGTTTCATTTTGATCTAGTTTATACATAGCTATAACACCTTCTCCTATTTATATAAATTATAATATACATAAAAATATGAGGCTGGTTCATTGATATATAAATAATCCTGTTATATATTATGCAATTTATATGCACAATATCTATAGTTACAGCACAATATGCAGATTTTCTTATAAGAAAGTATTAAATTAGGAATATTATTGTAAAATATGGGAAAAATATAGCTGTATAGTTGAAGGAGGTATAAACATGAATATATTAAATTGCAGCGAGAGAGTAAAAAACAGCAGACATGATGCAAAAAAGATTAGAAGAATGGGGAAAGTCCCTGGAATACTATATGGCATAAACTTAACAAACCTGCTTTTCGAAATATCAGAGATGGAGCTTATCAGAGAGTTTTCAAATGAAGGGGAACACGGAATATTAAATATTAATATAAACGGAACATCACATAAAGCTCTCATAAAAGAAGTGCAAAAAGATCCGGTTACTCAAAAAGTAATACATATCGATTTAGAGAATATTGATGAGGAAAAGATTGTTCAGACGGATGTGCCAATACATTTTATAAATGAAGATAAGGTAACTCAAAACGGAGGAATACTTCAAAAAGAAAAAGGAAGCATAAAAATACAGTGTTCAGCAGATATGCTTCCGAAGTATATAGACGTTGATCTAAAAAATCTAAGATATGGAAATACCTATAAGATTTCAGATATTGAAATCAGTAGAGAGATTACATTTTTAGAAAACACCGATACGGTTATTGCAACTGTAACAGGAGGCAATACCAGTGACACGACAATATCAAACGATATAAGTGATGCCCCCAACGAAATATAGATAAATATAGGGAGTATGGTTTTTTATAAACTATGCTCCCTATATTTATGGAGGAAACTTAGCTTTAACGTAAAAATACATATTAAAAAATAGAACAGAATGAATAATATAAGTGAAATTAAACTTTCGTTTTACAAATTTTATAGTATAATATTAATGTTAGTATATGTCAGGAGGGATACAATGAATTATCGAGAAAAGTATGAATTATGGTTAAACTCAGCAATTATTGATGATAGTACAAAAAAAGAATTGTCGACGATCAATGATGAGAAAGAAATAGAAGATAGGTTTTATAAGGAATTGGAGTTTGGTACCGGAGGATTAAGAGGTGTTATAGGTGTTGGCTCCAACAGAATGAACGTTTATACTGTGGGAAAGGCCACGCAGGGGTTTGCGCAATATCTAAACAATAGCTTTCATGGAGAAATATCGGTTGCTATTGCCTATGATTCAAGAAATATGTCAAAGGAATTTGCACAAGCAGCCGCTGAAATATTAAGCGGCAATAATATAAAGGTTTATTTATTTGAAAGTTTAAGACCGACACCGATGCTTTCTTTTACAGTAAGAGAGTTAGGGTGCAAAGGTGGAATTGTTATAACTGCTTCCCATAATCCTAAGCAATATAATGGCTATAAGGTATATGGTGAGGATGGAGGACAGGTAACTGACAATAATGCAAAATCAATATTGTCATATATTGAGAAGGTTGACGATTTTGAAAAGATAAAGAAGCACAGCTTTGGGGAGGCAGTTGATAACGGCGGCATAGTAATTATCGGAGAAGAAGTTGATAAAGCTTATATAAGTAAGGTTAAAGCATTGACAATAAGAGAAGAGTTAGTCAGAAAATATGCCGATGAGCTTAAAATTATATATACACCTATTCATGGAAGCGGCAATGTGCCTGTAAGAAGAGTACTTAACGAGTTGGGGTACGATAACTTGAAGGTAGTAAAAGAACAGGAACTTCCAAACGGTAATTTTCCTACAGCACCATATCCAAACCCTGAAGAGCCGAAGGTATTTGAACTCGCCTTGAATATGGCTAAAGAAATCCAACCGGACATAATATTCGGAACGGATCCTGATTGCGATAGAATTGGCGTAGTCGTTAAGACTAGTGAAGGAGATTACAAAGTACTTACCGGAAATCAAACAGGTATATTGCTTACAAATTACATATTGACTTCATTAAAAGAGCTAGATAAGCTGCCGACAAACGGAGCTGTCATTAAGACAATAGTAACAACAGAAATGGTAAGGAAAATTGCAGAAAAATATAATACTGAACTTATTGATGTGCTTACAGGCTTTAAGTACATAGGAGAAAAGATTAAGGAGTTTGAAGAATCAAAGAAAAGTACGTATTTATTTGGCTTTGAAGAAAGCTATGGCTATTTGGCAGGTGATTTTGTAAGAGATAAGGATGCAGTTATAGCTGCAATGTTAATTTGTGAAATGACCTTATACTATAAAAAGCAGGATATATCTCTTTATGAAGCTTTAGTTGATTTATATAATAAATACGGTTATTATAAGGAATCACTTGTTTCTATAGAGCTGCAAGGAAAAGAAGGTCAGGAGAAAATAACAAAAGCTCTAGATTATTTAAGAAATTCCTTGGAGAACAGTGTAAATGGAGTGGATATCAGTAAAAAATTTGATTACAAGCTTAGCAAGGAATGGGATTTTGTTAATAAGATTGATAAAATCATAGATCTTCCAAAGTCTAATGTGCTTAAATTTATATTAAGAGACGGATCATGGTTTGTAGTAAGACCTTCCGGAACTGAACCAAAGATGAAGGTATATCTCTCCATCGTTTCGGATTCTATGGAGAATATGGAAAAAGAAATGGATTCATTTAAGGAAGTTATAATGAAGCTTATAGAGACAGCATGTAATATTTAGCAATCAGGAAGATTGTAAAGTATATTTAAACTTTACAATCTTCATTTTTTAAATTATTATATTATAGAAAGGGTAATGAAGATACTATAAAATTATATATTTAATAAAAAATCGACAACATATGAAAGGGAAATATGTAAAGCTATGTTGCATAAAAGTTTATTATCCAGTAAATTGGAAGATATTATATTTTTAAATGTAAAGGCATCTGCAGTAAATGACATCTTTAAATCAAACGTTGTAGAAAGTGTGTACTTGCCACTTAAAGTAGGAAAAATTGTTGACGGTATAACTATAAATAAATCCTTTGAAGAAATTCCGATAAAGGATATTGTTGAGGCTATGTGTTATGTATTAGGCTGTGATGAGCAGTTTAAATATTCTCAAATATACAAAGACATTCTATTAGCTACCGACTGGTGCTTGACTATGATAAAAAGCAGTATTGCTGCACATATAAAAGCTGAAAAGTATCTAGACGGATACTTATTTCTCAGAGGTCTATATATGCTGGAAAGCACGGAAGATATTTATGACAAATTACTGTGGTGTATTTATAACGATTACTTAAAGGACAAGGGGAATGAAGAAGAATTAAAAAATGTAATCACCTATGGAAAAGATGTTAGATTCAAGAGCGCATTCTTCTATTATAGTTTATTGTTAAATGAACAAGGAGAATATACTGATGCTTTGGATGCTTTAAATGTTTATTTGAGTCTGGGTGGTGAAAAGCAGGCTGAATTACATGAATATTACAATGGACTCAAAATATTATCCGATATACAAAAAGGTAAAGATAATATGCAGTCTAACCCACGTTATGCGTTGGAAGTTTTACTTCCATTATTGGATACGGTTGAGGATGATGCTTTCTTATATTATTATATTTCAGTAGCTTATAGAAATCTTGGATTGTATCATAAGGCTATTTACTATTTAAATGATGCACAAAGAATTGACAATACCTTACTAAATGTTTTTAATGAAATGGGTCTGAATTATGCATGTCTTGAGAATTATGATACCGCTATTAATTATTTCAGGAAGGCATTTGAGGTTACGAAATCTGTAGAAATTTGTACGAATTTGATAATGTGTTATATTAAGAAAGGAGACCTGAAACAGGCTAAATTACATATGGAAATTGCTAAGAAGCTAGATAAAAATGATAGCGTCCTTATGGATATAGAAAAACTATTAGGAGAGAGTGGAGCGAAAAATGGAAATTAGAGAATACTTAAATATAGTAAAAAAGAGATTAATGCTTATACTGGTAATCACTTTATTATTTATTTTCACAAGTGCAGTATTTAGTTATATTATTATAAAACCACAATATAAAGCAGATATATCCGTAATAATCGGTAAAAGTCAGACTACACAGGCTTCCTCTTATAACTATAACGACCTTGTCATGTATGAAAAGCTTGTAAAAACTTATAGCGTTATGGCAACCTCCCGTAAAGTTATGGAAGATGTTAAGCAGAAGCTTAGTATTGATTTAAGTGTAGGAAAACTCATATCAATGGTTAGCGTATCTCCAAATGGAGATACACAATTTCTTACTATAGCAGTAAAATCAAGTGATCCACAGTTGGCTCAAAAAATTGCGAATCAAATTGCCATATCACTAGCTGAAGAGAGTAAGGCAGTATTGAATGAAGATAATGTTCATATACTTGATCAAGCATTGCTGCCTGAGAAACCGGATAGTCCAAAGCCGGTTTTAAACATAGCTATTGCACTTTTCTTAGGATTAATGGTATCTGTAGGAATAGTGTTTTTAATGGAATATTTAGATAATACAGTAAAAAATCAGGATGAAATTGAACGACTTATTGGAGTGCCTGTTATCGGAATAATTCCAATAGTTCAAGCAGAAGAATAGGGGTGAAGGAATGCTTAAAAATTTAATTGCATTTAAAAATCCTAAGTCAAGGGCTGCTGAAGCCTTTAGAACTTTGAGAACAAATATACAATTTTCCGCACTGGACGAGAATATAAAATCTATAGTTGTCACTTCTTCAGGGCCTGGAGAAGGTAAAAGTACAGTTATGATAAATTTGGCTATTACAATTGCTCAGAGCGGTAAGAGAGTTATTATTATGGATTGTGATTTGAGAAAGCCTACAGTTCATAAAAAAATGGGACTTCCAAATTCTGAAGGACTTACAAATTTATTAATTCAGGAAAAAAAGTGTGAGGATATAATTCTTCCTACAAATGTTCCAAACTTATATGCTCTGACGAGCGGACCCACGCCACCAAACCCATCTGAGCTTCTAGGAACTAAGAAGATGAAACAAATTCTAACCGAGTTGGAAAAGGCTTTTGATATGGTTTTGATAGATGCACCTCCTGTAATAGCTGTTACGGATGCCCAGGTAATAGCTACAATTACAGATGGGACTTTAGTAGTAACTAGCTATGGCAATACAGAGAAGTTTGCTTTGGTTAAAACAAAGGAATTGCTTGATAAGGTTGGAGCTAGAATTCTTGGAGTTGTTTTAAATAAAGTTACGGAAAAATCAAATCATTATTATAATAAGTATTATGGAAGCTATTATAATTCAGAAGAATAAGTGAAAAGGATGTGATAACTTGATAGATTTCCATACTCATGTTATGCCGGGCGTAGATGATGGCTCGAGAAACCTTGAAATGACTATGGATATGATCTATAATTCACAGGAGCAGGATGTGGAGTATATTTGTGTTACTCCACATTTTATTACAGGGGAATATGAAATTGATCATGAGAGTTATAACAGAAATTTTGAAAGCTTGAAGGAAAGCATAGGGAATAAAGTAAAGCTGGTACAGGGCTTAGAAATTTATATAAATCCTGAGATGCCAAAACTATATGATGAGAAAAAAATATGGGGACTCAATGAAAATAAATATTTACTTATTGAATTGCCTATGCAGCAATATCCTATTTATACAGATAAGATTTTTTATGAGTTGAGACTGCGAGGTGCAAGGCCCGTTTTGGCACATCCCGAGAGAAACTTAGCAATAATGAAAAATCCTGAACTCCTTATTGATCTGCTGAATCAAGGAAATCTGGCACAGATGAATGC
>JAEZDX010000549.1 GCA_023417975.1 Bacillota bacterium | reverse complement strand
AGACCGCATTTCACGTGCTGAAAAAGGCGCAGCATTAGGAGCAGCGGAGCTTTATAGAATTGCAGGAATTCTAAGAGCTTCAAGACGTTTTAAGGAATATGTAGCACATAAAGAGGATGAGGAAGCTTTTCCTGTGCTGGAGGATATTTGTGAGGGACTTGTTCCTATTAAGAGATTGGAAGATGAAATCTATAATGCAATTATTGATGAAGAAGAAATAAGTGATAAGGCAAGTGAAACCTTATACTCAATACGTAAGGAATTGAAAAATAAGAATGGTTCTGTAAGAGAGCGTGTGAATGACCTTATAAGAAAATATTCAAAGTTTTTGCAGGAGAACCTATATACTATAAGAGGAGACCGTTATGTAATACCTGTAAAGGCAGAACATAAAGGTGCAGTGCCGGGTATAGTTCATGACCAAAGCTCTACAGGAGCAACGCTTTTTATTGAGCCTATGAATTTAGTGGAAACAAATAACGCTATCAGGGAATTAATGCTTAGGGAAAAAGCGGAGATAGAAAGAATTCTTGCGCAGCTTTCAAGAAAAGTTTATGAGAATATTAGTGCAATAAAGAACAACAGCAGCATTATTTGGGAATTGGATTTTATATTTTCTAAGGCTAAGTTTGGAAGTGAAATACGAGGTACTTGTCCAATAGTGAATGAAGATGGTAGTTTTCATATAATAGAAGGCAGACACCCGTTGATCAATGCTGAGGTAATTGTTCCAAGTACAATTTATCTTGGAGGAGAATATACATCATTAATAATAACAGGACCTAATACAGGAGGAAAAACTGTAACCTTAAAAACAGTAGGGCTGCTGCATGTTATGGGAATGAGCGGACTCTTAATTCCGGCAAAGGAAAATTCCGTAATAAGCTACTATGAAAATATATTTGCGGATATCGGTGATGAGCAAAGTATAGAACAGAGTCTTTCAACATTTTCATCCCATATGAAAAATATAGTATATATAATGGAAAAGGCAGATAAAAACGGCTTAGCGCTTTTTGACGAGCTTGGCGCTGGTACAGACCCTGTAGAAGGTGCGGCATTAGCAGTAGCTATATTGGAGAATTTGAGAGAAAGAGGCACAAAAATAGTAGCAACAACGCATTATAGCGAATTGAAGGCATATGCTTTAAAAACCCCACATGTTGAGAATGCTTCCGTGGAATTTGATGTAGAGACTTTAAGACCTACATACAGGCTTCTTATAGGAATTCCGGGAAAATCAAATGCCTTTGAGATATCGAAGAGATTGGGATTAAAGGAGGAAGTTATTGAGGCGGCTAAAGGAAATGTATCAAGTAACACATTAATATTTGAAGATTTGATCATGAATCTTCAGAAAAAAAGTATTGAAGCGGAAAATAATGCAAGAGAGACTGCTATGCTTAAACTGGAAGCTGAAAAAATAAAGTTGAAATATGAAGAAAAGCTGTATGGAATTCAAAAGAACAAGGATAATATTCTTCAAAATGCTCAAAGAGAAGCTAAATCAATAATAAGAGATGCAAAGGAAGAGGCAGATGGCATAGCGAAAAACATACGAGAACTGGAACGAATGGGTTATGACAATGATGTAAGAACCAAAATAGAAGAGCAAAGAAAAAAGCTTAAAGATAAAATGGAGAATATTGAAAGTAACCTCAGCTCAAAGGAAAAGGAGAAGGGTAAAAAGCTTGGGGATGTAAAGCTTGGTCAGGAAGTTATTTTATCCAGTCTAAATCAAAAAGTAACAGTTCTTACAAAGCCGGATAATAAGGGAGAACTTCAGGTTCAGGCGGGAATAATGAAGGTTACAGTTAATATTTCCGATTTAAGGGATACTGAAAATTCAAAAGATGTGTCAAAGCAGAGACATTCAAAGAAAGAAATGAATCTAAATCTGAAGAGAGTAGCTACATCTATCGATTTAAGAGGATTGGATGCAGAAGAGGCTATTTACAACGTAGATAAATATCTTGATGAAGCATATATGGCAGGCCTGGGATCGGTAACGGTGATTCATGGAAAAGGTACTGGAGTGTTGAGAAAAACAATAGGAGATCTATTAAAGCGTCATCAGCATGTAAAGTCCTATAGACTTGGAGAATACTCTGAAGGCGGAAGCGGAGCTACAGTGGTGGAGCTGAAGTAGTTCAGTTCAGGAGGAAGCTTTTATGATAATTGTTAGTGCGTGTCTTTTAGGAGAAAACTGCAAGTATAATGGCGGAAATAATGAATCCCAAAGGCTTAAAGACCTACTAAAGGATTATATAATTATACCTGTATGTCCTGAGATATTAGGTGGATTGTCCACACCGAGAAAACCAAATGAAATTATTGGTGGAATGGGAGAACAAGTTCTTGCCGGCTTAGCCATAGTATCGGATAAATATGGTGAGGATAACACAGCTATGTTTGTCCATGGCGCAGAAGAAACTCTTAAAGCAGCAAAAAAATTAAATGTAAAGTATGCTATCTTAAAAGAGAATAGCCCGTCCTGCGGCAGAAATTACATTTACGACGGCACTTTTACAGGCAAATTGATTACAGGCATGGGAGTTACGGCTCAGTTGCTGGAGGATAATGGTATAAGAGTGTATAGCGATAATAATATTGAACAGTTTTTAATACAGCTGAAGCATGAGAAGGACGAATAGCAGCGTAAATTTGCGGTATGATAAAAAAGCTCATCGGATATAAAAATCCGTGAGCTTTTTTGCTCTATAGGAACTACATTTTTTGAAGCCGCGAAATATACGAAGAAGCTCTTCATATAACCACCTTTATATAATCTACCGAGGGATCCTCGGTTCCCTGGACATATAGTCCGGCAGACTTTAATCGTTGAACATAACCGATGATTTCCTCTGAAATAACTTCTCCTGGACAAAGTACAGGAATACCTGGAGGATAAGCCATTAAAAATTCTCCGCTGATTTTACCGGCACTATCCGAAAGCTTTATAGATGCTTTTTTTGAGTTGAAAGCTTGTCGTGGATTTAGCTGAGCCGGTGGTATAGCTGGAATATCAATAAAGTCAGGCTTGGTTTCAGTCTTTCCGTTGTACTCTGAGCTTATTTCTCTAAGTGCGCCTATTAATTTATTAATACTTTCTTTTGTATCTCCGAAGGAACCTACGGCTAACACATTATATAAGTCGGACATTTCAACTTGAATATGGTATTTATCAGTCAGCAGCATATCCAGTTCGTAACCTGTCATACCGAGGTCTCTGCAAGTAACTGTGATTTTTGTGGGGTCGAGAGCAAAGACTCCCGGATTACCTATGAGCTCTTCTCCGAAACAGTAAAGTCCGGGAATATTATTGATTTCTTTTCTTGCATAGTCGGCAAGTGCTATTGCTCCGTCTAGCAGTTCTCTGCCATACAGCGCAATCTGACGTCGTGCACAGTCAAGAGAAGCCATTAAAATATAAGAAGGAGAAGAGGTTTGGAGAAGATTTAGTACCTGTTGAACCCTTCTTATATCGATTCTTTCAGATTTTACGTGAAGAAGTGAACACTGGGTTAGGGCTCCTATTATTTTGTGAGTGCTTTGAGCGCATATATCCGCTCCGGCAGAAATACCCGATATAGGCAGTCTGCTGTTGAATCCAAGATGGGGACCATGAGCCTCATCTACAATTAGTGGAATATTATGGCTGTGAACTATATCGGCTATTTTTTTTATATCTGTAGAAACACCGTAATATGTGGGATTTATGAATAATACGGCCGTAGCGTCCGGATTTAGATTCAAGGTTTCTTCTACAGTTTCCGGTGTAACCCCTTGGGCGATGCCGACTCTCTTGTCAAATTCCGGATTCATAAAAATGGGAGTGGCACCGCTTAAAATAATGCCGGAAGTAACGGACTTATG
>JAEZDX010000195.1 GCA_023417975.1 Bacillota bacterium | reverse complement strand
AAAGCAAAGCAGTCATAAGTTTTGTTGTACTCGCAGGATATCTTTTTTCATCTATCTTTTTCTCATATATAATTTCCCCCGTTTTAACATCTATAGTAATAGCAGATAGACCTGATATTTGAGGAGGAGTATCAGCTGCTTTAGCTGTTACAGAGGGAAGAATTGTACTCATTGTTGATAATGCCAGTGTGAAAAGCAGTGAGAATTTAAGTTTTTTCATTTGCGGTTACCTCTCTTATCTTTATTATTAATAATTATATTTAAAAATAATTCAATATTCATAATTACATACGTCAAAACTTTATAATCGTAACTAAAATTTAAATAATTACTCTAATTATGTATTAAAAATGTTTATGATAAAATATAATAAGTTCAATAGCATTGTTTTTTGACTCATATAATAAGTATAACATCAATGGACAAATGGGACAACTATGTAGAAGTTTCCAATTTTATGCAAATAAATAGGGATTGGAGGAATATGATTTGGAAAAAAATATGATTATAGATATATTTAAGGGAAGAAAAGGGAGCTCCATAAGGCCATTCAAAAAGAGTGCTGTAGTCATTCCGATTATAGAAAAGGAAGATGGACTACATATAATATTTGAGATGAGAGCTTTAAACTTAAAAAGTCAGCCGGGTGATATTTGCCTCCCGGGAGGTAAGTTGGATGAAGGTGAGGACTATAAAAGAGCAGCTGAAAGAGAATTTAAAGAAGAACTTTACTGTACTGACGAGGATTTTCAAATCATAGGTGAAATGGACTATTTTGTGAGCCCTTACGGAAGTTTGATATACCCGTTTGTAGCAGAAGTTTATAAAATGCCGGATAAGTTTAATATAAAAGAAGTAGATCACGTTTTTACAGTTCCTATAGAATATTTTTTGAAAAACGAACCAATATGTTATCCTATGAAAATAGGGCCCCAATTGGATGAAAGCTTTCCTTTTGATCTTATAAGAGGAGGAAGCGGTTATAAATTTACAACCACACTTTTGAATCAATATTTCTACAAATTTGATGCTTATGTAATATGGGGATTTACAGCGCTTATAGTTAAAAGCTTTATAGATATTTTGAAGCATGAAGCAAGTATGGACAAATAAAGTATAGTATTTTTGGAGGGATTTAAATGAAAATATATACGAAAAAGGGTGACGAGGGATATACTACAAATTTTCTTGGTGAGGAACATTTAAAATGCGATGAACTTATGGAGCTGCAGGGAAGCATAGATGAGGTTAATGCCCATATTGGAGTATTGAGGAGTAAACTTGCAAAATTACCTCAGTATCAAAAGCTGCAAAGCAGCGATGAATTATTGAAAAACATTCAATTTAATTTATATGAAATAGGTGTAGAGCTGTCAAGTAATTTTACTAAATTGCTCATGGACGAACAAGGAATAAAAATACTTGAAAGCAATATAGATGAGATGACAAATTCAATGCCGCCATTAAAAAACTTTCTTTATTATACCGGTACCGAAGAGGCTGTTTACTGTCATGTCATAAGGACTGTTGTAAGAAGAGCAGAGAGAAACTTTGTAAGGTTTAATGAGGAAAGGAAAGTTGAACATTACAGTATTAGCTATAAATATATAAACAGATTATCCGATTTCTTTTTTACTTTAGCAAGGTTTGTAAATCATGTTTGTGATGTGAAGGAAGAAATTATGATTTTGGATAAATGAAAAACAATATTTTATCGGAGTTGTGGCACAACTCCGAATTTTTATGAAGCAGTACTCTGTTTTTTTATTGCAAAAAGTCCATAGCTCACAGCCAAAACTGCAGCGTAAGCAAAAAGATACCAACTTGGCATGACTGTAGGTTCATTGAAATACTTTAGATATATAAATATACCTACAGAAATAATGCCCCAAAATAAGCTTACATAAGCCATAGTGTTGTTGCTGTTCCGCCAAGTATCGGGGTGCTTCATTTCACCAAGAATTTTATCTTTGGATGCACTTTGGGGAGCAGTTTTCACGGTAATGATTTTAAAATATACAAAGGCTAAAAGAGCTGCAACGCCAATACCAATAAATACATACGACAAAGAAATACTAGTAATATTCATAATTTCACCGTCCTTTTAAAAATATATTAAGCTGAAGAAGTATTATTTAAATATAAAAGGATAATATATTTATAGTATTTCCACGTTAACAAAATGTATATGTGTTATTTCAATTAAACAAATAAAAATTCATTGTTTAAAATCAGATTAAATGATAAACTGGAATTAGTAAAATTATTAAAATTTAATTCAGATATATGAGGGAATGCGGTGAGAATCCGCAACAGCCCCCGCTACTGTATTCACTGACGACCGGTACATAACCACTTGTTTATTCAGGGAAGGGTACCAGCAGGATGAGGTGTGAGCCAGGATATCTCATATACATGAAAAAGTTTATTTCTACCTTCGGAGGGAGGGTAAGGATTAAGCCTATTAAGGTTTATTTGCCGTGCTCTCAATGCACGGCTTTTTATTTTTTCAAGTAAAGTAAGTTGAGTTTACGTAGTTTTATGGTAAACCGGAGGAATTATGAAGACTTGTTTGATTAAGCCCCATGTTTTGGCAGTATTGATTTTTACTATTGTATGGTTAATATCGGTGTTCTCTACCGATAATCCATTAATACTTTTAAGTTTTTTTATTTCAATTTGTATACTATTTACCATCACAGAAAATAAAAAATATATAAAACAAGGAATACTTTATTTTGTGCCCTTTGCTGCTGTTACGCTAATAATCAATTTCATATTTGTGGGCCAAGGGAATATAGTGTTATTTATAGTACTTGATAAAGCTTTTACGTTGGAGGCATTAATTTATGCAGCAATATTTGCATTTAAGCTTCTTCTTATAATTTATATATTTAATGTTTTGAATGTAATGATAGATTCGGATAGTGCGGTTTCGTATTTTTCATCAAAAATGCCAAAATCCACATTAATGCTGATGATAGCCTTTAAGCTTTTTCCTTCTATGAAAAGCAGACTTGCAAGTATAAAGGAGGTATACAGTATAAGAGGTCTGGACTATGATAAGAAAACTATAAAAGAAAACATAGTAAGCTACTTGCCTGTAATGTCCGTACTTTTGGAAACCTCTATGGAAGGTGCCTTTGATATAGGAGAAGCTGCATATGTAAGAGGCTTTTTAAGCGGAAAAAGATCTGTATACCAAAGGCAGAAATTAAATAAGCATGATTTCATGCTCACATTTTATATGTTGATTTTCTCCATTTGCTTTATATTTATTAAAATGAAGGGATCAGATGCTTTTAACATATATTATAATTTTCAGCCTAAGCTTTTTATAAATATGGAAACAAGCCTCTTGTGTTTAGAGATTCTTATAGTTCCGTTGTTAATTTGGTTTGCTTCAAGAAAAGCACAATAAGTTCTGATTAAGGAGTAATTTTATGGCTTACATACAATTGAACGAAGTGGATTATTATTATCCCGGTGAAAAAGAAAAATGTGTTAATAATATAAATTTAGATATAGAAAGCGGAGAAATATTATTCTTAGTCGGTAAGTCCGGTTCAGGAAAGACAACCTTAGGAAAAATCATTACAGGAGCAGTGCCTCATTTCTATGGTGGAATGATCAAAGGAGATATTAAAATAGATGGGAGAGATATTAAAGAACTTTCTCATAGTGATAGAGCAAGTGAGATAACTATGGTTTTTCAAGACCCCGAGAAACAGTTGATGATGAACAAAGTCCATAGAGAAATAGCTTTTGGTCTTGAAAATACTGGAGTAGAGGAAAATGTTATAGAGAAAAGAACCTGGGAAGCTATGCAATTCTCAAATATTTTGGATCTAGCTTTTAGAGACGTATCAACCCTATCGGGAGGGCAGAAGCAAAAGGTTGCCGTAGCCTCAGCAATTGCATATTTACCAAAGTGCATAATACTGGATGAACCAACGTCACAGTTGGATCCTTCAGCTTCAGAAGAGTTGGTAAACCTTATAAAAAAAATTAATGACGAGCTTGGTATAACTATAATAATTATCGAACAGAGAATCGATAAATGGTTCGACATTGCTGATAGAATAGCGGTTATGGATAAAGGGAACTTAGTGTTTTGCGGAAACAAAGAGGAGCTGTATAAGGGCGGTTATAGACAATTTCTTCCCGAATATTTAAAGCTTGCATATAATCTTAACCTAGACAGTATGCCCTGCAGCATGAAGAAAATGAGAGAAAGGCTTAAGGATACAGCCTTTAAGGTGAAGGCTATTGACTATGAGAATAAGGCTGAAGAGGACGAAATTATTAAGATAAAAAAAATGAGCAGCAGCTATGGAGCTATAAAGGCACTGGATAATATAAATCTATGTATTAAAAAAGGTGATTTTCTGGGAGTTATAGGAGCTAACGGAGCAGGTAAAAGTACTCTTTTAAAAACTATAATGGGCTTGAGTAAATATGAAGGTTCCATAAAAGTATTCAATGGTGAAGTCAAAAAACTGAAGCTTAAAGAAATATCCGGAAGCATTGGCTACGTATCACAAAATCCTAATGATTATATATCAAAGGATACGGTTTTTGAGGAGCTTAAGTTTACTTTAGATAACTATGGTATAACCGATTATTCTCGTGTAGAGACTACGCTGAAGATGCTGGATATATATGAGTTAAAGGACAAAAATCCAAGAGATTTAAGCGGTGGAGAAAAACAAAGGGTAGCCATTGGAAGTATACTTGTAACAAAGCCTAAGATCTTACTGTTAGATGAGCCTACCCGTGGACTTGATTATGATGTAAAGAAAAAGCTTGGGGAGCTGTTGAAACAGCTAAACAAGGAAGGAACAACAATAATACTTGTTACACATGATATGGAATTTGTCTCTCAATTTTGCCGAAGATTTATACTGATGTTTAACGGTAGAGTTATGGCTGATGGGGATCATATGGCTGTAATGGGAAACGGAATCTATTTTACAACTTCCTCACATAAACTGGTGAGACAAGTTGATAAATCGGTTTTTAACATAGATCAGATTGTTAGGATGAATTGAGTATGAAAAGAATAATTTCTATAGTTAGTGTCTTGTTAATTATAGCCGTTATCGCGGCGGGACTTATATTGGAGAGCAAACTAAAAAATCATAGTTTTGTATTAATCTGTATAGTGTTTTTACTGCTGTTTCTAAGTTACTTCTATTTTGAAAATAGTTCAATGGGCACCAAGGAAATTGCAGTAATTGCTACCCTAAGTGCCTTTGCAGGAGCAGCGAGGATACCATTTGCTGCCATACCGAATGTACAGCCAACAACCTTTATTGTGGCCTTATCCGGTTATGTTTTTGGACCTTATGAAGGCTTCATAATTGGTGCAACCACTGCTTTTATATCAAATATATTTTTGGGACAGGGACCATGGACTCCTTGGCAGATGTTTGCATGGGGGATAGTGGGTGCAATTTCAGGCTTTATTGGAACATATACGGATAAAAGAGGAAAAGTTATATCAGCAGAGAGCTTTGCCATTATATGCTTTATATACGGTTTCGTTTTTGATTGGATTATGAATTTGTGGCATGTTATAGGTTTTGTTAAGCCTCTTAACTTTAAAACTATTTTGGCTGCATATATAACAGGCTTGACCTTTGACATTATGCATGCCGTGGGAAATTTTCTGTTTGCAATAATCTTTTTTAACAAGCTACACAAAGTACTGCATAGATTTAAGAGAAAGCTGCAATTTACTTACCTTAAGCATGATTAATTTATATAATTACCGATTTAAAATATGGAGGATGAGAAAATGAAAAAGAGGATTTCAAATTTATTATTAGTATTATTTTTCGTTACAGCTCAGCTGTTTCTGGGAGTTAATACTGTTCCTACAGCAGCGGCAAGCGATTTTTCAGTAAAGGTTGTAGTACAAAGCTATGATAAGGTATTGGCAGAAGGTACTTCCACTAAGAGCAATGCTCTGGATGCTGCAGAAGCTTTACTGAAAAGCAAAGGGTTAAGCAATGAGGACAATAATAAAACCTATCTAAGTCAAAATGGAGACGTAGTATCCGGAAGATTTGGAGGATGGGATGGTTGGCTTTTCACGGTAAATAGAAATGGAGAGTATTTAAATACAGGAAGTAACGGTATAAATCAAGTTGAACTAAAGAGTGGAGATAAATTAATAGTTTATTACGGCGATTTTGGTATTACAAATGCTTTGAATAATTTAACCTTTTCTACTGAGAAGACCGGTGAGAATATGGAAATAGCAATTAGCAATAATAGCTACAATACGGTAACACCAATAACGGGGCTCACTAAAGTTACAATAGACGGAATAGAATATTCAGTAACGGAAAATAAAATAAAGGTACCCCAGGGGTTAAGCTATGGAAAGCATGTACTTAAAGTAAGTGATTTTAGGACAGACATGTGTCCAAAGGTTGTAGCAGACGACAACATAATATTCGACTTTGGAGGTTCTTATGTAAGGGTTGAAGGACTGTCAGGCACTATAGCAGAAGGTTTTGGGTACGGAAAGAATCTGCTGGAAAGGGTAACGGATCTGTTAAAAAAGAATAATGTGCCGTATACATTGAATTCTCAGTGGAATTACATAGATTCAATAAATAATATTAAAGAAGGAAAATTCGGAGGCTATGACGGATGGATGTGCTATTACAAAAATGGCGGTACTGTAGCTTCTATTACCGCCGGAATGGCTGATATTACTCCGGAATCGGGAAATAAATATATTGTATACTATGGAGACATGGATAAAACACCGTTTATAAATAAAGCTCTTTTTAATCCATCGGTAGTTAAAGCAGGAGAAGGCTTTAAAATTCAATTTATATGGAAGCATACACCTTGGGGCGGCGATGCTGTAGAAAAAAAGGTAGCTGATGCCATAGTTACTATTGATGATACTAACTACATAACTGATACAAATGGTGAAGTAACCGTAAAAGGGCTGACGCTTGGTGAACATTCCTATAAGATATCGGGTTATAATGTTGATAAGCTTCCTACAGTAGTTATGGATAAAGGAACTTTTGTAATAGATAACTATAATACACCAAGCTTTGAAAGTAATCCTCAACAAAGCAATGGACAAGATAATTCTAATGTAATAAAGGATGTAAATAAGGAAACAGACTATGTTGAAGCTTTTATGAAGGCAAATGCAGATGACCCTTGGGCGGCTTTAAGCATGCAAAAGCTGGGATTAAAAGGAGGCGAGTCCTTTATTAAGGAGAGTGCCGCTTCTATAGCAGCAGGAGAGCTTGAGTATTTTTCCAATACGGATTTGGAGAAGCTTATTATGAATTTGACAGCTCTAGGATATAATCCGTATAACTTCCAAGGTAAAGACCTTGTAGCACAGCTTTTAAATAGAGATGAAAGCGGGCTGCTTATAAATGATGCTGCTTTCGGTTTACTTACTTATAACTATGCTAATATTAAAGGAAGCTATAATTTGACTAAAGACAAACTCATTAATGTAATAATGAATAAGCAATTGAGTTACACGGATAACGGAAGGATAATTACCGGTTGGGCTTTGAGTGGCAGTAAAATAAATCCCGATATAACTGGAATTGTATTAAGTTCCTTGGCACCTTATAATGATGACAGTCATCCGGAGGTACAGAACGTTATAAAGGACGCTGTTAACAGTTTATCGTTAATTCAAAATGACAATGGATATCTTTCAGACAGCTTCGGTGTGTATAGTGAAAGCCAGTCTTTTGCAATAATTGGTCTTGTAGCTGTTGGTGAAAATCCTGAAGGAGCAAAATTTACAAAGGCAAAGGGAGACCTGGTTTCTTCACTAATATCCTTTAAAGGAACTGATGGACAATATAAACATGAGCTTACGGGAGCTAACAATTATATGGCAACAGAAGAGGCTTTTAGAGCATTTTATGCTTTAGGCCAGTATAAGGCTAACGGTAAATACAATTTTTATGAAAGCAGTATAGATGCACAGAAGCTTCCTATATACAATTATTCAGATGAAACGACTTCTGAGACGGGAAATGAAGAAATACTTCCTCAGACAGGTTCTGCAATAGATAATACTATGATTTTTAGTTTAGGAATGTTGCTTACTATATCAGGAGCCGCATTTATTCTGCTTCAAAGAAGAAGGAATAATTAATGAAAAGAGTGATTTAATGAAAAAGAGGGGAATTGTTATAGCTGCAATGCTTCTATTATCTATTGTACTCTTTTGCTTTGCAAAAGTATTGCAAAAAAGTACTGTAGATGATTTGACCGGTACCAAAGTAAACGGAAGCAAAGATGTTAGTGTTTCTCTCAACAATAATGAGAAGGACATAAATAAATCAGAGACAGCTACTGCTGATGCAGGCGAAAGTATATCAGCTGCGCCTGAACCATCTATTAAGCCAAGCAATGTGGACACCACGGCAGTGCAGCAGGGCCAGAGCACACCAAAGCCTACTGTGAGCAGCAGCGGTAAAAATCAAACTAATCCAACGCCAACACCTGAACCGGTTAAACCTGCGGAGGAAACCTTTAGTTTGACTATTATTGATACAACTTCAAATAATAGAGTGATATTAAAAAAGGAAATAAAATGTGATGGTAAAACAAATTTGTTTTCTTATACTGATAATGCTTTAAAGAATTCCGGAATAAAAAAATATTTAAAATCTGACGGATATGTAGCCATGATAGATAATCTTTTTGATTATCCGTCCATGCCTGACAAGGCAAGTAAAGATGCTTCTTGGACTTCTGCAGGATGGATTTATTATATAAATGGAAATAAGGCTTCCTTCGGCAGTAAGGGATACAATCCAAAAGCCGGTGATGCAATACAATGGAAATATTGGAAGGATGCAGTATACGAGAAATAATGTTGAAAGCCTGCTTTGGAATTGAAATCCAAGCAGGTTTTTTAATTCTATTAGGATAATATTAATATTACATATTTACATAATAAAAGCCTACACTCACATACCGGGTTTAATATTGTCTTTATTGTTTTTCTCTGCATAGTCCAGAGGACTTTTGTCATAAGCAGTACCAAGAATGGATTGAGTCTGCTTATTTTCAGGATTTTTTTCGTCAATATCCTTTATTTTATCAGGATTGGTTTTTTCCATACTTCTATATGTCATATTTAAGCACCTCCTTTTTTAGTTTACCCAAAGTAGTTTATAAAATAATTATATTGATATATTTATTTTTATGCTGGGCAATCTATATACAGATGCGGAAATTAAAATTTTGACACCCGAAAGGAGTGATTGTATTGCCAAACATGCCTAATAGAATGAAAAGTGACAATAATAATAAAAAAGAGGACGGAAAATTTAAGAAAAAGAATATAAAACATGATCCTCAGGCAGAAAGCGCAAGAGTTGTTTTTGATAAACCCGATGCAAGGAATTTGGATTAGGGAGGTAAATTATGACACACAGAAAAACAATAAAAGAATCAAAAGTTCAAGATAATAAAAGCAGAAGACCAGAGGT
>JAEZDX010000523.1 GCA_023417975.1 Bacillota bacterium | reverse complement strand
GCCTATAAGGATAAAGAGGATAATGATAATATTATGGCATTGATGAGTATTTCAGATTTGAAATAAAATTATATTATAATATGTATATCTTAAAAATTCCATGTAGAAACGTATTGATTTTAATAGTATATTTAATATGTAAGGTTTATATCAATGGGCAGTGACATAATAATGTACGTACTAAATTGTGTTAATAGATGCAAAAGGAGAAGTTAAGTTGAACAAGAGAATTATACACGTAGATATGGACGCTTTTTTTGCAGCCGTTGAAATTCTTGATAATAGCAAATTAAGAGGAAAACCGGTAATTGTTGGCGGAACTACGGAAAGAGGAGTTGTCTCCACCTGTTCTTACGAAGCTAGAGCTTACGGAGTAAGAAGTGCTATGCCGTTATATATGGCAAAAGCTAAATGTCCTAACGGTATATATTTACCTGTCAGGTATTGGCGGTATAAAGAGATTTCAAATAAAATCTTTAATGTTTTATATGAAATTACTCCCTTTGTGGAACCTATGAGCATTGATGAGGCTTATCTTGATATAAGCCATATAGAAAAAAGTTCAATAGATATTGGTAAGTATATAAAGCAAACCATTAAGAGAGACATAGGACTTACTATTTCTGTAGGAATTTCCTACAACAAATTTTTAGCTAAGCTTGCATCTGATTGGAATAAACCTGACGGTTTAAAAATTATAGAAAAGGAAATGCTTCCTAAAATCTTATTTCCTCTTTCAATTAGTAAAGTCTACGGTCTCGGAAGCAAATCTGTTAAAAAATTGAATGATATAGGAATTTTTACTATAGAAGAACTTTACAGCCTTACACAGGATTTTTTGATAGACATGTTCGGAAAATATGGCGTTGAAGTTTTTGAGAGAATAAGAGGAATTGATAATAGAGAAGTGGAAATTACAAGAGAAAGAAAATCAATAGGAAAGGAAACTACTCTGCGTACCGACACTGACGATAAAAAGCAGCTTAAAGCTTATCTTATGAATTTTTCAAGAACTATCGCAAATACAATGTCAAGCAATGATGTTAAGGGAAAAAATATAACTTTAAAGATAAAAACCTCATCCTTTGTTAATCATACGAAAAGCAGAACTTTATCACACTATATTTATACAGATGAAGAAATATATAAAGAGGCTTGTAGTATTTTGGATGAAATTGAATTTGGAGAAAAAATCAGATTAATCGGATTATCTGTTTCAGCTTTTAAAGAGAACACCATTGAACAAATTTCTATGTTTTAGTTATAGAGTTCCAAGGTGAAAGTTTTACTTATACAAATAAAAAGCAGGAAATGATTTCAATTAATTTCCGCACCTTTTTTACCTATAATTTAATAAGTAAATTGTAAAGTGCAGGGCTAGTAATATTAGCCTTGCACTTTTTGCATTAATATACCTTAATGATTTAATAATTACAATACAACCTTTATATTCTTAACTTAAAATCCTTCAAACTGCAAAAACTATTTGTAAATAAAGATTTGTTAATTTAAATTTCCACAGCTATACACATATTGAAAGTGCAGGTGATAAATTATGAAATTATGGAAATATGCCGTAATTTTTACTATGATTTCACTTAACGTATTTGGAATGTCATGTTCCAACACCTCAGCACAAAAGAAAAAACCTCAGCTTCAACAAGACGAAACAGCAGGTTTTTTAAAAAAGTGGGAAGGAAAAATATATCCCACAACTATAATAGGTGGAACGGACGTTTCCGGAAAAACAAGGGAGGAGGCTATAGAGCTATTAAATGCCAATTCCGATACAATCTCACATAAAGTTATTGATGTAAAGTATGGTGAAAAAATTTATACTATAACCGGAAGTGAGCTGAATGCAAAATATAACATTGAAGAATCCGTAGATAATGCACTAAATGCATCAAAGGTAATAGGTAACGTTAATAAAAAAGCACTTATTGAAAATGCAGAAATAAAGAATATGGATTTAGCTTTAAGCTATAATGACGAAGCTGTTGAAAACCTTCTTAACACTATGGAGAAGGATATTAATAAAGCCGCTGCTAATGCACAATTGAAGTTTGATGAAAAAGGAAAGGCAATTATATCTAATTATGTACGAGGTGAAAAATTAAATAGAAATGCAACTAAAGATTTAATAACTAAGCAAATTGTAGACAGAAATGCAACCAAGGCAGAATTGACGCCAGTAGTTGATGTAACAGAACCGTCAGTGACAGAACAACAGTTAAAAGCTATTGACTCCGTCATTGCTACAGCTTCTACCTCCTATAGAAGCTCTCAACAAGGAAGGGCATCCAATATTCAATTGGCTGCAGGTCAAATTAACGGAGTATTACTAATGCCTGGTGAAGTATTTAGCTTCAATATTCGCACAGGTAAAAGGAATGAAGCAAGGGGATATCAAGTCGCACCAATTATAATTAAAAACAATCTGGAGGATGGTATAGGAGGCGGTGTATGCCAAGTATCTTCAACTTTATATAATGCCATACTTAAAGCAGGCATAAAGCCAACTGAAAGAAGAAATCACAGCCTTGCTCCCGCATATATTAAACCGGGACTTGACGCAACGGTATCCGATAAAATTGATTTTAAATTTGCAAATACACTAAAATACCCCATTTATATCCAAGGAATTACCAAGGGCGGTATTGTAACCTTTAATATTTATTCTAATTCATCACTTAATACAACAAAGTATAAAATTCAATGTGAGATAACTGAAAAGTCTAAGGCATCCATTAAAACAATTCAAGACAATACCTTAAATGCAGGAGTGTCTATAAAAGATGAACCTAGGCATAATGGATATAAAGTAGATGTGTACCTAGTAGCAACTCAAAATGGGAAGGAAGTATCCAGAGAACTTATATCAAAGGATGTTTATAAAAAAGTAGACGGAATAATACGTGTAGGTACTAAAAAATAGTAATATAAAGTAAAAAGCGTGAACGTCACGCTTTTTATTTTCCTAAATATTTTTTTACATTCCTTTTATGCTCCTCTAAAGTCTTACTGAAAACAGAACCGTTAGGTCCGGCTACATAGTATAGATAATCATTTTCTTCAGGGTATAAGGCAGCTTCTATAGATGGCTTACCCGGTGATGCTATAGGTCCCGGCGGCAGACCTTTATATACATATGAATTATACTTTGAATCCTTTTTTAAATCATCTTTTGTTAAATTAGGTATATTGTTTTCTCCATTAGTGTTAGCATAAATAACAGAAGCATCAATCTGAAGCAGCATACCTTTTTTTATTCTGTTATATATGACACCTGCAATACGGCTTCTTTCTGCATCATTGGCAGCTTCCTTTTCAATTAGAGAAGCTATTGTAATTACTTGATTTATACTTAACCCCAATTGTTTTGCTCGTTCTCGATATTCAGCTGAAAATACCTTTGAAAAATTATCGTACATCAAGGACACTATCTTAGTTTTATCATAATTGTAAGGAATGTAATATGTATCTGGATACAAATATCCTTCCAGCTCAAAGGTAACACCCTGATTTTCAGATAAAAGTCCTTTTGTGTCAAAATCCGAAAGCTTTGTATTCAAAAGTTCATCTTTTTTTAATAAGTTGGCTTTTTCAAGAGTATTTGAAATTTTATACAATGTATAGCCTTCAGGAATAGTAACTATTGCAAAATCACCTTTTCCGCTTTGAAGCTTTGTTAATAAATCCTTCATAGGCGTACGCCCTTTAATTATGTAATTTCCTGTTTTAAAGGAATTCTGAAGCTTATAATATTTTGCATAATAAATAAAAGCTTTTTTAGATCGTATCAGTTTCTTTTTCTCCAAGGCTGCGGCTCCATCTTCAATAGATGTATCATTTTTCAATATAAAGTATTCTTCCTTGCTATTAATGGTTTTGCCGTTTTTTCTATCAAAATACAATAAAGAACCGGCAGCTCCTATAATTACTATTAAAACAAAAATCACTGATATTAATAAAATCTTTTTCTTCAAAACATCAACTCCTTAGCAGTAGCATAATTCTCATCTAAATAGAACACAAAAAGTTTTTACAATTCGCCTTCGCGAAAATCCTTGAAGATTGGATATTTCACTGGTCACAAAGTAAGACTTTTAATGTGTTCCATATATTATAACATATAAAATATAGTAATTGGTACAATATGTTAATGTGTAATATTTAAAATACGAGTAATCTGTATATGCTATATTAAAGTGAGTGTGTAAATTCAAGCAGTGTAAATAAAATGAATTGATAGATACTACGTTGTATTTGATTTTATTATGAAAGTAATATAAAATAAATTTATCATTTGATTTGAGTTAATTCTCAAATTTAATGAGCTCTTAAAATAATTTTATTATGAATTTACTGACCTAACAGAAAAGAATGTTCTGATCTGAAAGGAATAGAGTTAATTGAAGATATTTTTTGCCTTTAACTATTCCTTTTGGAGTAGTTTTTGTTTTTTGCTTTATAAGAATTTTAACAATTTTGGAGGTGGTAAAATGGGCTTCAGAGTTGAAAAAGATCATCTTGGACAATGTGATATTGATGAAGATAAATATTATGGAATAAATACAAAAAGAGCTATGGATAATTTTTGTTTAAACTCCGTGTCTGTGAATATTAAATTAATAAAAGAAATTGCACTCATAAAAAAAGCCGCAGCATTAGTCAACGGAAAATTGAACAGAATGAGTACACAAAAGACTCAGGCTATAGTAAATGCGTGTGATGAAGTTATTAAAGGTAAGTTTGATTCCGAGTTTACAATAAGTGCTTTTCAAGGGGGAGCAGGTACTTCTACAAATATGAATGTCAATGAAGTAGTAGCAAACAGAGCTTCTGAACTTCTAGGTGATATAAAAGGAACTTATGAAACAGTTCATCCGCTGAATGATGTAAACATGTCTCAATCAACAAATGATGTATATCCAACAGCTGTAAGAATTGCTGCAATAAGGCTCATAAGGCAATTAAGCAGCTCTTTAGCAGAGCTGCAGCAGTCCTTGCAGACTAAGGAAAATGAGTTTTCTTCCATAATAAAACTTGGCAGGACAGAGCTCATGGATGCCCTGCCTATGATGGTAGGTCAAAGCTTCGGCGCATATGCAAAGTGTATTGAGAGAGATAGGTGGAGAATCTATAAGGTTGAAGAAAGGCTGAGACAAATAAACTTAGGTGGAACAGCTATTGGTACGGGAATAAATGCATCACAAAAGTTTATTTTTATGATTACGGAAACTATCCAGACACTAACAGGCTTAGGTCTGGCGCGTTCAGATTATCCTATGGATATAACTCAAAATACTGACGTTTTTGTGGAAGTATCCGGTCTACTTAAAGCCTGTAGTACAAATCTAATAAAAATATCAAATGACTTAAGGCTGCTTGCTTCCGGGCCGGAAGGCGGCATTGGTGAGCTGGAACTTCCTAAGGTACAATCAGGTTCAACTATAATGCCGGGTAAGGTAAATCCGGTAATTGCAGAAATGACGGCTCAAGTGGCCATGAGAGTAATGGCAAATGATTATGCCATTACTATGGCATGCTCTTCCGGTCAACTTGAACTGAATGCTTTTATGCCTCTTATAGCAGAAGCCCTTTTGGAATCCTTACAGCTTCTTAATGATGCAGTAACCATATTCGATGAGAAATGCATTAAAGGTATAAAGGTAAATATAGAGAAATGCAATGAAAATTTGGAAAAGTCTGCGGTACTTGCTACAGCTCTTGTGCATTACATAGGTTATGATAAAGCCGGACATATTGCTCAAAAGGCACTGGAAAAACATAAGTCAATAAAAGAAATAGTGCTGGAGGAAGGAATACTTGATAAAGAGGAAGTTGAAAGAATATTAAATCCATATCAGGTTACAAAGCCTGGAATTCCAGGTAAACCACTATAAACATACAGCTTTAGGAGGTATTAATATGAGTTTAAATGAAACTCCGAGAGGAGTGAGAGTACATATAGCACTTTTCGGAAAGAGGAACGCTGGAAAGTCCAGTATTATTAATGCTCTTACAGGTCAGACGGCTTCAATAGTTTCCGAAGTAAAGGGGACAACTACGGATCCTGTATTTAAGCCTATGGAAATTCTGCCGATTGGTCCATGCGTCTTAATTGATACTGCCGGTATCGATGATGAGGGTGCTTTAGGAGAACTTAGAATTAAAAAGACCTTGGAAGTATTGGATAAAACAGATATTGCTTTAGTTATTATTGATGGACAGCGCGGCGTGGATGAGGAAGATAGGGCTCTTGTAAATAAAATTAAAACTAAGAGCATAAGTACGGTTGTTGAATAAAACAAAATCGACAGTAAAACATCTTACAAAAATGAATGCCAACAAATTTCAGAAGAACTGAAGTGCATTGTTGTACCAGTTTCGGCTTTGAATAAAGATGGCATAGATAATTTAAAAAATGAAATTATTAAAGTACTG
>JAEZDX010000522.1 GCA_023417975.1 Bacillota bacterium | reverse complement strand
ATCTTACACCATGTGAAGTATGCGGTGGGGAGTTTATTGCGGAACACCTCCAAATATCACTTGTAGACGGCGAGCCCTTTGATGTATGTGAATGTGTTTGTTCAAACTGCGGCCATGAAAAGGAGTTTATGTTTTTTGCTCCTTTTATATATGATAAAACCCATAAGTATAGGCATAATCTTAACTAAAGGAGAGTTTAACTGTGGAAGAAAAATATTTGGAACTGGCTAAGAAGGATATCGAAGAAGCACTTAAGCTTGTAGAAGATATGGAATTAGTCTTAAATGAGGATGAAGCCCCTAAAGGCATAATAAAAGAAAAGTTTAATTTTTTGTCTAAAAAAGTTCAGGAGCTGGAGAATATCTTAAAGCAGGAAGGCATTCTTTAAAATTTCCTGTAAAGAACTCGGGTGTAATTCCGAGTTCTTTGCTTTTCACAAATACTATTTATTCATTGTTGTATAACTTAAAGTCGAACTGTACTTGCAGCTTTTTTCCATGCTCCTTTAACCACTCCATTGAAAGGCTATAATCCGGTGCAAATTCAGCAACCACTTTCCAGAAATTTATGGAGTGGTTTCTCTCAATGATATGACATAGTTCATGTATAACTACATAATCAAGTATATTTAAGGGTGCCATTACAAGCTTCCAATTATAGTTTATGTTATTTTTTGAAGAACAGCTTCCCCAAACAGTCTTTTGCTCCTTTATGCTGATTCTGTTTACACTTACACCTATAATTTTGCTGTAATATGCGGTTCTCTCTTCGAATACCTTTCTTGCCAGCTTTCTATATAAAGCTTCCAGAGATTTTTGTTTTAATTCCTTTATCTCTCGATCCTTCATAGTACTTGGAAGCTTTAAAATAAAACCTTCATTGTTAAACCCAGCCCTTACAGCCCCGTTAGAATCATATATTACCTTTAATTCATAGCTGTTTCCCAGAAAATCCAATTTATCCCCTTCAATAAAGTTTCTCTCAAATCTGTTCTCATTAATTTTCTCTATGTGTTGTAGTTTTGTTTTAATCCACTGTTGCTTCTCTTTTAAAAAACCTTCTATAATTCCTATGCTGCATCTGTATGGCGCTTTTATATGCAAGCTTCCCTCCTCAGTGATTGTTAATGCAATGGTTTTTCTGTTGGAACGAGTTATTTCATATTCTAATATTTTATTGTCTATTATAATTTTGCCCAAGTAATATTCCTCCTAAATTAGAAAAACAGGATTTTCACATGATGTATTTTTATCTCATTTATTGTATAATATAGTTATCAAAAAACATAAATTAATTATATCATAATTTAAAATTACAATATTTAGTTCATCCAAATGTGGCAATACTCTTAAATAGAACTTGTCTATATAGACTTTTTATATTCTATATGTAGAACTCAATAAAAGTTTTATGAAGGATTTTTACGAAGTAAAGTATCCAGTACTGAGCAAAAATATATTTATGTAATCAGGAGGAAAAATGAAAATCAAGAAGCCATTACTACTTTTAGTGCCGGGAATTATTATAATAGCAGCTTTCGCAATTTTCTTTACAATATCTCAAGCCAACAAATCACAGAAAGATGCAGCTTCTACTGTAAAGGAACATAATGCTTCAGCCGAGAATACCCCCTTGCCATCCGATTCCCCTAACGGTACTTCTTTATCTAAACCCGAATCAACTATAACAAGTATATCGGCAAACTACACAAACAAGTGGGGAAATACACCCGGTAACATATTGAACGGCGGATATTTCGCATCTAGCGGAGATTATCTTTATTTTGATTCACCATTTCCCGATAAAACTCTGTTTCCTGGCCTTATTAGAAGCATGAAAGATGGCATAACAGGCATTGTTAAACTTCCTACAGAAAAGGCTAAATCAATAAACGTTTCAGGAGAATGGATTTATTTCGTAGATTCCAATGACAACCTATGTAAAATTAAAATTAACGGAAAAGACTACACTAAAATAGAAAACAGAATAGTAACTTCTCCTATAGTCTACGATAATTCGATTTATTATATTTATAATAATTCTCTTATGAAAAGGTCTCTTAATGACAATTCTCCTGCTGTGCTTCTTAAGGAAAGTGTTTCTGCATTTATATTAAGCGAGAATGGTCAGAGTATCATTTATATAGCCAGTATTTATACTAAGGATTCTTTCTACCTACATAAAATGTCTATATCAAATACAAATGATGACAAGTCTTTCCTTATACCGGCGAAGAACTTTAGCGGAGCATTTTTTAGCTATAAGAACTATATTTTCTTATCATATTTTTCCAGCCAATCACAGAATTCATCTTCTATAGGGGCTCCAACTATGAAAGTTTATCGACTAGATACTTCTTCAAATAACGATAAATTGGAAGAATATATTGATAGAATAGATGGTTCTCTTTCCATAAGCATGAATGACAAGTATATGTACTGTACCTCTCTTGCCGGAAATAAACTTGAGATAGTTAAAATAGATGTAGAAAACAAAGCCAAACAAAGCTTTATTCCAACTCTGCAAGCTAATGAGGTTTTATTATTCAGCGGTATTCTAGACGACACTGCATACTAATGGTCTCTTACCAACAATAACGTTGAGCTCTGGCTTTACGATATGACTGCTAAAACCCTAAAAAAGAACATACTCAGTTACGGTGTCAAAAACTGACCAGTTTACATATAATTTCTCATTGCATATTATAAAAGGCGGTACTGATCCACTTAAGTCAGTGCCGCCTTTTACATATGTGTAAGCTTATAGCATCTTTATTATCTTCTTGTAGAATCTCTTTCAATCAATTCATATGGAAGAATATAGTTTTTTTCTTCCAGTTCCTTTTTGTTTATTGTCTTTATGAGCATTCTCATTCCTACAGATCCCATATCATACATAGGCTGTGCTATAGTTGTGAGTTTTGGATAGAATATTGAGGAAGAATATATATTGTCAAAGCCAACTACCTCTACATCTTCAGGTACCTTTATTTCATGTTCCCTTAATGCATTTATAGCTCCCATAGCAATTTCATCAGAAGCACAGAATACTGCATCAAAGCTGCCTTTCTCTAAAAACTTATTTACAGCCTCATATCCTTCATGTGCTTTTGAATCTCCGAAATAAACAAAATTGCTATCCACTTCAATCCCTTTTTCCTTCAATGCATCTTCGTATCCAAAATATCTTACAGCAGCTGCATTTACTTCATCTTTATGTACCCCTATGTATGCCACCTTTTTGTTTCCTTTTCCAAGAAGATACATAGCTGCATCATAAGCTGCTTCTCTGTTATCAATTGATACACTTGGGAAAGTCTTATCTTTATCAGTAGTTACAACGAGCACTGTTTTCAAATCCAATTCCTTTATAAGTTCAACGATTTCAGGCTCTAAAGAACTGCTCATATAAAGCACGCCATCCACCATTTTTTCCTTCAGCACTCTTAAATATTCCTTTTCTTTTTCAAGGTCAGAATCTGAGTTACAAAGAATTATGTTATAATCATAAATATTTGCAACATCTTCAGTTCCTCTTACTATTTCCGGATAGAACTGACTTGATATATCAGGAATCAGAATTCCTACTGTTTTGGTTTTTTGAGTTTTTAAACTTCTTGCCACGATATTAGGTCTGTATCCAAGCTTTTTAATGGCATCCTGAACCTTCTTCTTTGTATCTTCATTTACAACGTCCACATCATTTAGAACCCTTGATACTGTTGCTATTGAAACACCTGCTTCTCTGGCAACATCTTTAATTGAAACTGACATATTATCACTCCTATCAATATGTTTATTATTAATACCCTTTATAGTTTTCTTAAGTAATGGAGTATATATTTACCTATATTATACTTTTAAAATGTAAGCTTTACAAGACAAAAGCCATCATTGTATGAAAATTTTATGTAAACCCGATCAAATTATATAATTCCCTTAATATTATTATGCATATATATGTAATATTTTATTTCATAATCTTTTTATTTCACGCTAGAATAGTAAATTTCGTATTTATACTAAGCACATTCACTGAAAAACCCTACCGGATTAGTAAAAATCTGATAGGGTTTTTTATCCTCTGCTTTTAACTAGCATTAATTCTTTTTATTGCTTAAAGATAAGTAGTTACAAATTTTATTGAATATAAGTCTCCCACAAGCAAATCGTCCGTTTGTTCCAATCTTATCAATACGTAATCAATTCCTACTCCTACAAGGACGCCCCTTCTATCCGTTGTTGTATTATCGCCGATAAGGAACTCTACTCTCACATTTCTTCCGATTTGCGTAGTCAAATATCCTTGAGTATAAAGATAATCCTCAGTTGTTGGCCTCTGAAGACCCAGACCAGGTGCTACACCAGTTAATGCTCCGGGAGTTTCAAATTGCGGCAGAGGTGCTATTTGCCCCGGAAGAGTTCCCGGTACCATACCTGGTACAGCTCCCATACCTGCACTACCTCCTGGAAACCCGCCTTCCGCAGGTATAATAAATGATGGTGCAGTTGGCTGAGTTTGACCAAAAAATAGAGGTGCCGGTGACCCCGCTGATGGCGCTATGAATCCCGGAGATGTTGCTCCTGCTGTAGTTCCAGGTACGATTTCTCTGGAATCATCACTTGAATTCTTTTTTTCACTCATTAAAATCCTCCTGAAATATTACTAAACAATAGTATGTATAAAATTATACCTACTTCTCTATTATATGTAGAACTACAGTGATGGTTACATTATATGTAATAAAAAACGGCGCAAATTGCGCCGTTTCTAATTCTATTTTATTACTTCTACAGCCATCATAAACTTTTCACCGTTTATATTATATTCAACAGCTGCATTTTCACTGCCAAAAGCCACATTTACAGTTAATGTCTCTTTCTTAATTGTATCTTCAAACTTCTTGACTACACCTTCAAGCAGAGCATTTCCGGACACATATAGATTAATTCTATCAGCCACCTCGAAGCCGCTTTCTTTTCTCATGTTTTGTACCTTGCTGATTATCTCTCTTAAATGTCCTTCTTCTCTAAGCTCATCACTTATATGCGTATCCAAAACTACGCCTATAGTACCTTCTCCGGCAAAAGCAAAGCCTTCGAGACCCTGCATTGTTACAAGAAGATTTTCACTATTAAGCTCTATTTCAACATCATTTACATTTATTGTTACAGCCTCACCGCTTTGAATTGCTTGAGCCAGTTCCATCTGATTCCTTGAAGCTATTTCCTTTCTTATTCCTGGAATAAGCTTTCCATAAGCTTTACCTAACACAGGAAGATTTGGTTTGATTTCAAAGTTAACATACTTTGAAAGGTCAGCACCGAACTCAACCTTCTTAATATTAAGCTCCTCCTTTATTATATCACCATAATATTCAGGCAGAGCTCCTGTACTGATCAGCATTTCGGACAACGGCTGTCTGTTCTTAATATTTGCACCATTTCTTGCGCTTCTGCCTAGCTTAACTGTGCTGTATGCAAGATCCATTGATTGCTCAAGTTCTTTATCTACAGCTTCAGCGTCATATTCAGGCCACATGCACAGATGCAGACTTTCAGGAGCAGAAGGGTCTAGATTAACAACAAGATTCTGATAGATTTCCTCTGTCATGAAAGGTACAAATGGGGCAGCAACCTTACAGAGTGAAACAATAACTCTGTAAAGAGTCACATATGCTCCAACCTTATCATCCGTTAGTTCCTCACTCCAGTATCTTGATCTGTTTCTTCTTACATACCAATTGGATAACTCATCTGTGAAAGCTTCCACAGCAAGCGCAGCCTGAGTAATTCTGTAGCTGTTCAAATCCTCATCCACAGTCTTAACAAGGGTATTAAGCTTTGACATAATCCACTTATCCATTACATTACCCGATACAAATTCGGTATACTTAGTTGGATCGAATTTATCCAAATCCGCATATAACACATAGAAAGAATATACATTCCAAAGGGTACTTAAAAACTTTCTTTGGGTTTCTGCTACATCATCCTCAGAAAATCTTGTTGGCAGCCATGGTGCACTTGAAGTATAAAAATGCCATCTTGTAGCATCTGATCCTTGGTGCTCAATTACTTCAAACGGATCTACAACATTTCCCTTATGCTTTGACATTTTTAAGCCCTGCTTATCAAGTACATGACCTAGAACAACACAGTTTTCAAAAGGGTTCGTATCGAATATAGCTGTAGAAATAGCAAGCAAGGTGTAGAACCATCCCCTTGTCTGGTCAACAGCTTCCGATATAAACTGCGCCGGGAAATTATCTTCAAATAATTCCTTATTTTCAAAGGGGTAATGATATTGTGCAAAAGGCATTGATCCTGAATCAAACCAACAGTCGATAACTTCTGCCGTTCTTTCCATCTCTTTACCGCACTTCTCACATTTTAATTTAACTCCATCAATATATGGCTTGTGCAGTTCAATATTTTCGGGAACATTAATTCCTTTTTGCTTTAATTCTTCAATACTTCCTATACATTCTCTATGACCGCATTCACACAGCCATATAGGAAGAGGAGTTCCCCAATATCTGTCTCTTGAAATTCCCCAGTCAATAACATTTTCAAGGAACTTGCCGAATCTGCCTGTTCTTATATTATCAGGGTACCAGTTAATTTTATTATTATTTTCCAAAAGCTTATCTCTTAATGAAGTCATCTTTACAAACCAGCTGTCTTTTGGATAATAAAGCAGCGGTGTATCACATCTCCAGCAGTGCGGGTATGAATGTGTAAACTTCTCAGACTTGTAAAGCTTATTGGTTTCTGCCATGTATTCAAGTATTTTTGGATCTGCCTTTTTAACAAATAGCCCTGCCCAAGGTTCAACACTGTCCACAAACTTACCTTCTCCATCCACAAGATTTACTAAAGGCAAATCATATTTGTGTCCAAGTAAATTATCGTCTTCACCATATGCGGGAGCTATATGAACGACTCCTGTACCGTCGCTAAGAGTTACAAAGTCACCGTGTACAACATAAAAAGCCTTTTTATCCGGAGTACAGAACGGAAATAACTGCTCATATTCCATTCCCAATAACTCTTCACCTTTAAACTCTTTTACTATTTCATACTCATGGTTCAAAACGGTCAATAATTCCTTTGCCAGTATAAAGAACTCATCATGAACTTTTACTTCAACATAATCATACTTCTTGTTAACTGCTAAAGCAACATTTGAAGGTAATGTCCAAGGGGTTGTCGTCCATGCAAGTATAAATCTGTTTGTTTCACCTTTTACTTTAAATTTCACAAAAGCAGTTGCTTCTTTTACGTCTTTATAGCCTTGGGCCACCTCATGAGAGGACAATCCTGTTCCACATCTTGGACAGTAAGGAACTATCTTATGTCCCTTATAGAGAAGTCCTTTATCCCACATTTTCTTTAATGCCCACCATTCAGATTCAATGTAATCATTATGATAAGTTACATATGGATTATCCATGTCGACCCAAAACCCAATTTTTTTAGACATGTCTTCCCACATGTTAACATAAGTAAATACACTTTCTTTACAATATTTAATAAATTTCTCTACGCCATATTTTTCAATCTCAGGCTTACCTGATAT
>JAEZDX010000502.1 GCA_023417975.1 Bacillota bacterium | reverse complement strand
AACTATAAGTCCTATAGAAATATCATGAATATCTACAACAACAACACATGTCCGGTCATTATATTCTTTAAAACTCTTTCTGAACCTGAGTCTTATATCCATTACCGGAATTATCTTACCCCTAAGATTTATAATTCCTTTTACATAATCGGGAAGTTCAGGCACCTCCGTTATTGGCTGTATTCCGATTATTTCAGTTACATACATTATTTCGATTCCATAAAATTCATTTCCTATAAGGAAGGTAAGAAACTTATTTTTCTGTGTATCTTCTTGAAAATTTTCAGATATAATATTGTCCATGCTACAGCTCCTTTCTTCTTAGCCTCCAGCTCAATTATAATGCAGCAACTTTAGAAAGAGTTTTTACCACATTCTCTTCTTTATATGGTTTTACAAGAAATGATTTAGCACCATTCAATACTGATTCCTTTATAAGTGTTTCTTGTCCCATGGCAGAAAACATTACTATTTTCGCCTTAGGGTCAAATTGCATTATTTCTTTTAGCGCCTGTATACCTGTTTTTTTAGGCATTGTTATATCCATTGTTACAATATCCGGTTTAAATTGTTTATATTTCTGTACCGCAGCTTCTCCATCTTCTGCCTCAGCTACTATTGTGAATCCGTTCTTCTCCAGCAACGTCTTTATAGCCAGTCTTACAAATGCTGCATCATCAGCAATTAATACTTTAATCATTTACTCCTCACCGCCTATAATTTTTCTAATTAAACAATTAGTGATATCGCCAATTCTTTTTACTTAAAGTTAATTACCTAAATCTTTATTTCTTGAATGTTAAGTAATCACTTACTTACCTATAATATAAAATAATCTGGTTTTTTTGTCAACAATAATGGCGCTATATCTACTTTTTTAGACATATCAATTTAATTTATTTGATTTTATATGACAAATTACACCATTCAATAAATATAACCCCTTTTTTGTATACCAAAATGTGATTCAAATCACATTTTTTAAACCAATAAATTATTATAATTACTATGTAAGGTTAATTGTTCCATAGTTGTAAAAACTATAAATAAAATTCTTATAAGTAATAAATCCACGAAAGAATTGTCGTTATAAAGGTATATTCTGATTATTAAAAATCTATAAAGGTATACTAAATATGTGCGATATTAAGCATTATCAAATCCTCTTAAGAAAATAACAAGCTTAATTGTTTTTTCTTGAATAACAAATTCAATATAAACTCACACGTCAATATGATATAAAACATACATTAATATGAGGTGATATTATGAAAATCAAAGGTACTAAAATTTCAATAATTGGTTCAGGTTTTGTAGGTTCCACAACGGCTTTTGCGTTGATGATGGGAGGGGTAGCTTCAGAATTAGTTATTGTTGATATCAATAAAGATAAAGCTGAAGGCGAAGCCATGGATTTGTCTCACGGTGCTTCTTTTGTAAAGCCTGTCGATATATTGGCAGGTAGTTATGAAGATACAAAGGATTCCGATATTGTTATCATTACAGCAGGTGTTGCACAAAAACCGGGTGAAAGCCGAGTTGATCTAATAGGAAGAAATCTTTCCGTATTTAAATCCATAGTGCCTGAAGTAGTGAAATATAGCCCGAATTCCATACTACTTGTTGTGTCCAATCCCGTTGATATATTAACCTATATTACTTATAAACTGTCAGGCTTTCCAAGAGAAAGGGTTATAGGCTCAGGCACAGTGCTGGATACTTCTAGACTTAGATTCATGCTTGGCAAGCACTTCGATATTGATGCGCGAAATGTGCACACTTACGTAATGGGGGAGCATGGAGATTCTGAAATAGCAGCTTGGAGTCTCACAACTGTAGCAGGAATGACTATGGATGAATATTGCTCAACAATTTGCATGAATTGTGGCGGAGATACTAGACAGCAAATACACGAAGCAGTTAAGAATGCCGCTTACGAAGTAATTGAACGTAAAGGTGCTACTTATTATGCAGTTGCCCTTGCAATTAAGAGAATTGTAGAAGTTATATTAAGAGATGAAAATTCTATCTTAACAGTTTCTACACTATTAACCGGAGAATACGGTTTGGAAAATGTCTATCTGGGAGTTCCATCTATAGTAGGTGTAACCGGTGTTAAAAAAATATTGGAGGTTCCTCTAAACAAAAGCGAAGCAAGTGCTTTTAATCAATCTGCTTCCGCTCTGAAAAAGCTTTTAAATGATGCTAAAATTTAACCTGTCTATAAAAATATAAGCATGTCCCTACAAATAAAATATGGGGCATGCTTTGTAATGAATATATGCAAAAGTGTCCGTAAAATCATAGTTCTAGCTGTCCTTATAGCTTATATCTATTTCCATAGCTTCACCATTCTCAAATAGGAGCGGCACAGATACAATTACTGCTTTCGTAGGACTAAATTCCATGTTTTCACCCGTTAATACCGTTGGCGGAGTAATATCAATGTTCATATCATTTTTTGAGAAAATGTTAGCGGTATGACCTAGAATCATATTACATAATTCCGCAATAGCACTCTTTCCCAGTTCATCTAATTCAGGAACGGGCATTCCTCCCATCATTGCAGAAGCAATGGTACAGGCAAGACTTCTGCTTAAAGATATTCCTACGTTTCCTTTTATTTCACCCGTCAAACCAATTAATATAACTACATGCCCACTTTGATAAGGAGTCCCTTTTATTTTTATCTTACCTACACTTGGCTGAAGTCCGGAGGTCTGAGTTATTATACTCATGCTTGCTTCAATAAATGGATTAATATACTCAACTTTCATGTTTATTCTTCCTTTCTATAGCTGTCTATGATTTTATCTCACTGTTCAATTTTATTAATATCATTAGTATTTATAAACATTATATTAATATTTTAATTTTCCGTCAATTTTGTTAATATTTTGTCTAATGCCTAAATGTGCCCAATATATTAACCTATGACAAACTTTCGTTATAAAAAAAGTGACAAACTACAACCTTTAATCAGCTGCATTTGTCACCTTTATCATTGCTTATTTATCCCGTTTTCTACATTCAGGACAATAACCAAAAAGTTCAAGCTTATGACCCATTATTTCAAAGTCTGTCTCTTCCATAATGGTCTCTTCTAAATTCTTTAACGGACATTTATTTATAGGAATAACCTTATTACATTTCAGACATACGAGTTGATGTTTATGCTCGATCCTATTCAGAACATAACCGGCAGAGCTTGTTCCTAGGATATTGGTTTTTACAACCAATCCTTTATTAACAAAAACCTCCAGTATTCTGTATATAGTAGAAGTATTAACCGAATCATCAATATTAACCAACTTTTGATGTATTTGCTCTGCAGATATAGCTACATCAAATTCATCCAAAATATTATATACTAAATTTCGCTGCCTTGTGCTTTTTATATGGTGGCTGCTAAATAATTGTTGCTTATTTGCTTGTTGAAGCATTTTAACATCTCCTTAAAATCTTCCACTCTGTTAATTTCTTATTTTAATTATATACCATTATATACGATTTTCCATAACTCAAAATAAACATATCAAAATAAAATCTCATTTATATACTTATGACTTATCGGCATAATAAAAAATATATTAACTGTACCAAATTAAGTTCATCTACACATTTACATACATTTATTTCCACAAAACACATTGAAAGGAGCATATATTACAATTATAATAATAAAATCAAAGGAACATAAGTTCGTGATTCAATCAGAAAGGAGTCTATTAGAAACTATGAATTATATTGAGATTGAAAGCCTAGTTATATCCGCCAAAGCAGGAGATGAAAAAGCCAAAGAGATACTAGCTGTTAAATTCACTCCACTCATAACAAGTATTTCAAAAAAATCCTTTATCAATTCTTATGACTTTGGAGATGTGAAAAATGAATGCTATAAAACACTATTTAACTGTATCCAATTGTATGATAAGGATAGACATCGTTTTGTAGCTTATGCCACAAATGCAATAAAAAATTCTATAAGACATTTAATCCGAATGTCACATAAAAATTACGGTACAAACAGACAAGTTTCACTATCTGTAGATACAAATCTTGAAAATGTCATAACTTTGGATATGGATTGTAATGATGACATGTTTATAATCGAATGCTATAAGAGCAGGCTTAATTCTGCACTAAATTCCTTGCATCCCGAGGAACAAAAGCTCATTACATATGTGTTTTTTAAAGGATATTCCCTAAAACGCTATTCCGTACTAACAGGAATGAACTATTATGCTCTGCTTAGGCAGAAAAATGACATATTGTACACACTGAAAAAGCTGATAAATTAGGGGACGGTTCATCATTTTCACTGCTATTATATGAAAATGATGAACTGTCCCCATTTTTTTTACTTGAATTCAATGATATAATTATTGAAAATAATCTATTTATTGGAGCAAGGATTCTATCCTGCTTTTGGAGGGATGCATTGTGCCAGATACGACTCTGACGCCAATAGAGGTGGCAGAAATATTAAAAATATCTAAAAATACAGTTTATGAGCTTATTAAACGAGGTGAATTAAACTGTTACAAAGTAGGCAAAAAGTTAAGAATAGACTTGAAGGATGTAGAAGAATATAAAAACAGTACAAAGAGTATAAAAGTAAAATCAAATATGGATAAATCTGCTTTTAATCCTATTGTCGCCAATAATAGTCCAATACTGAATGAGACTATGCCTTACGGCAGTAATATAGTTATATGTGGACAAGATATCATGTTGGATATATTGTCCAGACATCTTCAATGTCACCCTAATGGTATACAGGCTTTAAGATCCTATGTTGGAAGTTATAATGGTTTGTACGAACTTTATATGGGAAGAGTACATGCTGCTACTGCACACCTATGGGATGGAGAAACAGGGATTTATAACATACCCTATGTTAAAAGATTATTACCAGGCATTGAAACGGTAATAATTCACTTAGCTGTAAGAATGCAAGGCTTTTATGTAGCTAAAAATAATCCGAAAAATATCAAAGATTGGCAAGACTTAAAAAGGCAGGATATTGTTCTTATAAACAGAGAAAAGGGCAGCGGTTCCAGAATATTATTAGATGAGCATTTACGAAAACTTAATGTCCTCTCATCAAGCTTACAAGGCTATGAAAGAGAATGTTCTACACACCTTGCTGTAGCCAGTGCAGTGGCCCGAGGAAGTGCCGATTTAGCTATAGGCAATGAAAAAACGGGTCTTCAGGTTAATGGTGTGGATTTCTTACCTCTTCAGAAAGAAAGGTATGAGCTCGTACTAAAAAAGGAAGATCTGACTAAACCACATTTTCAAGCCTTAGTTAATATAATTAACTCTGAAGAGTTTAGAATAGAGCTTGAAGGCATTGGAGGTTATGATTTGACTGAACTTGGTAAAATCGTAGCTGAAACTTAAAAGTTTTCCCTTAATATTCTCCTTCCGAAAAAATAATACCTTTAACTTGAAAAAGAAGCATACCGGAAATAAGTTTCTGTTATGCTTCTCCACAAGATTTTCTTACTATCAGCTTTGGGCGTAAAGTTATAAATTTATTTTCCATTGCAGTTCCGCTTATACGATTCATAAGAAGTTCCGCTGCTATACTACCAATATCTTTATCATTTTGATCAGCCCATACTTCAATTAAGAAAATCAATATGCACAGTCATTTATTAAAATTATCTTTTCAGGGCTTATACACACCTTCCATGGTATCGGTATTTGTTTTATTTCTTCCCACTCCTCGTTGGATATATCCCACATTAATTCATAGTCGGATTTGGACTTAGGCTGTTCACTAAGCTTCAAAAATACAAGCTTTCTAAAAGGCATTTCGGATACATAAGCGGGCCAACATAGTATAGAATTCGAATCTCGGTCTGACGCCAACCTTAAATAATGAGCTCTTATACCAATGTGAGTTATTTTATTACCCTCAGTATTTATTCCTGAAAGTGTGCACTTCCAGTCCGCTGCTGCTACCTTTCCATCTTGCTTTCTTTCTGCTTTGCTAATATTTTTACAGCCGGTTATCTTTGCAGCAGTTACAGTAGGGGGATTATTAAAAATATCTTCTTTTAACCCAATCCCCTCTTCATGACCTTCGGATAATATAACCAACTTACTGCATAACTGATAGGCTTCCTCAAGATTATGAGTTACAAAAACTGTAACCCCATCATAAACGCTTAGTGTATCCCACATTTGCTTTACCATGATATTTCTTAAATGATTATCGAGTGCTGAAAATGGCTCATCAAGGAACAGTGCTTCCGGCTTCACTGCAAGTGCTCTTGCTAAAGCAGCTCTCTGCTGCTGTCCACCGGACAATTCATTTGGATATCTTTTTCTCAAATCCTCTATATGCATCATTTCAATGCACTCATCAATAATCACTTTTCTTTCCTTCTTAGGCAGCTTATTTAGGGCATACCCTATATTTTGCTCCACGTTCATATTTGGAAACAGAGCATAATTTTGAAAAAGAAATCCTACTTTTCGTTTTCTTATAGGCATATTAATTCCTTTATATGAATCAAATAGCACTCTTCCATTTAGTACAATTCTTCCGGAATCCGGTGTAATAAGTCCTGCAATACATCTTAGTGTCATGCTCTTCCCTGAGCCTGATTCTCCCAGCAGACCTAATATATGTCCGTTAGTATTAAACTTTACATTAAGATTAAATCCTTCAAACCTTTTTTGTATATCAACATATAATTCCACTTATTTCAACCTTCTCCCCTGGGTAAATTTACTTTGGTGACTTGTCCAATAATTACTTGCAAAAATTACTGTTAACGAGATGAGAAAGATAATAAGCACCCAGTTAATGGCCGTTTTCATATCTCCGCCCTCTACAGCAAAGTAAATTGCCACGGGAATAGTCTGTGTTTTACCTGGTATACTGCCGGCCATCATAAGTGTGGCACCAAATTCCCCCAATGCTCTTGAAAATGATAAAACAGTTCCGGCAGCAATTCCAGGCCAAGCTAATGGCACCATCAATGTACAGAATATTCTCAGCTCAGATGTGCCCAAGGTTCTAGCTGCATTAATAATATTTATATCTATTTGTTCAAACGCCCCTAATGCCGTTCTATACATCAAGGGAAATGCCACTACAGTAGCTGCAATTACTGTTGCAGGCCAAGAGAAAATTACTTGCACACCTATGGAAAAGAGCAATTTACCAACAGGCCCGTTTTTTCCAAACAATAAAAGAAGAAAGAATCCTAATACGGTTGGCGGCAAAACCATAGGAAGGGTAAAAATCGCATCTAGCAGCACTTTAAAATTTCCCTTACGCCAAGCCATAATTCTGGCGGTACTTATGCCCAAAATAAAAGTTATTATAGTTGAACATATGGCTGTTTTTGAAGATATTAATAATGGTGTGACATCGAAATTCAATTTTCTCCCTCCCATGTTATAGAATTTATACTATTACTTTTAATTCACCTTAAAACCGTATTTTTCAAAAACTTTCTTTGCTTTATCTCCACTTAAGAATTTTAAGAACTCCTTTGCAGCATCTGCTTTTTTACTCGACTTAACTACTGCTGCCGGGTAAACAACAGCCTTATGAGAATCTGCGGGCGCCGTTGCTGCAATCTGTACCTTTGTTGAAATTTTCGCATCAGTTTCGTACACAATACCTGCTTCTGCATTACCCGATTCAACCCAAGTCAAAACAGCTTTTACGTCATTTCCGTATACAGCCTTACCCTTCACTTTATCCAATATCGACATCTTGGTAAATACTTCTTCTGCATACTGTCCTGCTGGTACGCTTTTAGGTTCACCAAGTGCTATCTTTTTGACCTTGTCGGTTGTTAAATCCGAAAAGTCCTTCACTACAGGATTATCTTTAGGTGTTACAAGAACTATGTTATTTTCCAGAAGATCTTTTCTTGAATCTTTATCAATCAAATTTTTACTTTGGAGATCATCCATCTGCTTTGCCGCTGCCGACATAAATAAATCGACATCGGCACCTTGTTCTATTTGCTGTTGTAATGTGCCCGAAGATCCAAAATTGTAGGTTAACGTAACATTTGATTTATCCTTTGTATATAGCTGTTTTATTTCCTCCATGGAATCCTTGAGACTCGCCGCTGCCGATATGTTCAGAGTAATTGGTGTCGACTCAACCTTTTTATCTGTATCATTTGTATTGGATGCTGTATCGCTGGCTTTTCCGCAGCCTGCAGCGAATGCTGCTAGTGCTCCCGCTGTCAGTAGTGCAGCTATTCGTTTTGATAATGTCATTTTTGTATCCTCCTTCTAATTTATTTATTCTGACTAATAATGGTAGGCATGAAACATAACACTCTTTCGAAAGTTATTCCGTTTTGTTATGTTATGTATTGTTATGTCATGTTTAACCATGTTTTGTTATATTATATATTCCTAAATTTGGATTATCAATATACTTGAAAATATTGATAAATGTTAAATTTAAACGACTTCATTTTTTTACTTTTATGGTATTTATCAATATGACAACGGTTTAAATAAGAAATAAAAAGAGACAGTTCATCACTTTAGTTTAGTAAAAGTGGTGAACCGTCCCTATTAATTTTGAACCGTCTCTATTTTTAGTTCCGTTTTGTAATCGTCATAATCTGCCTTGCCGCTTGCCACCTGTGCTGCACTTATTCTTAGTTCTCGAATATTTTCAAATGCAGTAGTAATCATAAGCTTTATTCTGTTCAGCTGATTTACTTCGCTTGCTCCCGGATCATAATCTATGGCTACAATATTACTTCCCGGGTAAACCCTCTTTAGTTCCTTCATCATACCTTTTCCGGTAACATGGTTTGGCAAGCACGCAAATGGCTGCATGCAAATTATATTTTTTACTCCGCTGTGAATGAGTTCAACCATCTCACCGGTTAAGAACCAGCCTTCACCGGTCTGATGTCCCAAATCCACTACTGTTGCCGCACCATCAGCTATTTCGTTTATTGTTTTAGGAGCATAAAACCTCTTGCTTTCGGATAGCGCCTTCCTGAACGTTTTTCTATAGTATTCAATAACCTTTATAACTCCTTGTCCCATAACTTGGGAAAGCTTACTGCCGGAAAGATGCCTATATTTGTAATCTGCATCAAATGCACAATACAGTAGAAAATCCGTGAGACTTGGCATTACTGCTTCACCGCCCTCAGCCTCAATTATGCTTACTACATTATTGTTTGCAGTAGGATGAAACTTAACAAGTATTTCACCAACAAGTCCAACCTTTGGCTTAATTTCATCAGTAATTTCCAATTCATCAAATTCCTTAACTACAGCTTCCACAATACTGTTAAAGTTTTTTCTTGTTGCAGTCTTTAAGGAATCTACACAAATCTTAACCCATTTTTCGTATAATTCATTGGCAGAACCTTTGATTGCTTCATATGGTCTTACTCTGTATAGAACACTCATCAGCAAATCTCCATAGGTCAATGCCATCATTGCTTTGTTAAGCAGCCCCAAAGAAATCTTAAAGCCCGGATTTTTCTCCATTCCATTTGCATTTAAAGATATAACCGGAACATTCTCATAGCCTGCATCCTTAAGTGCCTTTCTTAGGAACCCTATATAATTGGTTGCTCTGCAGCCTCCACCGGTTTGGGTAATTAAAACCGATGTATTATTCAAATCATATTGTCCGGATTGAAGCGCTTCTATTAGTTGTCCAATTACTATAATCGCAGGATAACATGCATCATTGTTTACATACTTTAAGCCCACATCAGTAGCTTTATTATCTATGGACGGAAGTCTAACCATGTTGTAACCTGATAGCTTGAAAGCCTCTACAAGAAATTGAAAATGTATAGGAGACATTTCCGGCACTAAAATTGTATGATTCTTTTTCATTTCTTTTGTAAATAAAATCTTTTTATATTTATTATCAACTTTCTTTAATTGGACACCATTCTTTTCTCTTTCCAATATTGTGGCTTTTAAGGAACGAAGTCTTATCCTCGCAGCGCCTAAGTTATTTCCTTCATCAATCTTAAGCGTAGTATATACCTTTGAATTTCCTTGTAATATTTCCTGAACTTGATCCGTTGTAACCGCATCCAACCCACATCCAAAAGAGTTAAGTTGAACAAGCTCCAAATCCTTCTCCTTAGCCACAAAACTAGCCGCCGCATACAGCCTTGAATGATAAGCCCATTGATCTACAACTCTCAACCGTCTTTCAATCTCTCCAAGGTGGGCTACGGAATCTTCTGTAAGCACTGCCATGCCTAGAGAATTTATCATTTCAGGTATACCGTGATTTATTTGAGGGTCTAAATGATAAGGTCTCCCCGCCAGTACTATGCCTTTAATACCCTTTTCTTTTATTAATTTGAGAGTATCTTCTCCGGCTCTCTGTATATCCTTTCTGAAAGCTTCCTGTTCTTTATACGCCTCAGCCACACTTTCCTTAAGTTCATTCTCCTCAATATTAAATGCCTTTAGCTCCTCGAACAACTTCTTCACTATCTTCTTTTCATTGTCAAAAGGTAAGAAGGGCTTCATATATAATATGTTTTGCTCTCTTAGTACATCAATATTGTTCTTAATAACTTCCGGATAAGAAGTAACTATAGGGCAATTATAGTGATTGTCCGCATCCTTTTGTTCCTGTTTTTCGTGGGTTATGCACGGATAGAATATAAACTTTATTCCCTTTTCCACCAAGTCCATAATATGTCCATGGACAAGCTTACCGGGATAACATACTGACTCGGAAGGTATAGTTTCTATTCCCTTTTCATAAATCTTATTTGAAGATCTGTCGGAAAGCTCAACTCTGAATCCCAACCTGGTAAACAGTGTAAACCAAAACGGATAATTCTCATATTGATTTAAAACTCTCGGAATCCCTACAGTGCCTCTCTTAGCTTGTTCCTTAGATAGTGGAACATAACTGAAAAGCTTGTTATATTTATAGTCAAAGAGATTAGGTAAATCACTCTTCTTCTTTTCCTTGCCTGCTCCTCTTTCACATCTGTTTCCGGAAATAAACCTTTCTCCATTTCCAAATTTGTTTATTGTAAGCAAACAATTATTAGAGCATAAACCGCATCTTGCTATGTTTGTATCAAGTACAAACTCCTCCAGTTGACTTGTATTTAACAGCGTTGTCTCATGACCTTGTTCATATCTTTCTCTCGATATCAAAGCCGCACCAAACGCTCCCATTATACCGGCTATATCAGGTCTGATAGCTTCTCTTCCTGACAAAATTTCAAAGCTTCTCAGCACAGCATCATTATAAAAGGTACCCCCTTGAACAACAATTTTCTGCCCAAGCTCTTTCGGGTTTCTTACCTTTATAACCTTAAACAACGCATTTTTTATTACTGAATAAGATAACCCTGCAGAAATATCACCTACTGCAGCGCCTTCCTTTTGCGCCTGCTTAACTCTGGAATTCATAAATACTGTACATCTGGAACCAAGGTCTACCGGCTTTGCAGCAACTAAAGCTTCTGCTGCAAACTCTGCAATATTCATATCCAATGAACTTGCAAATGTATCCAAAAATGAACCGCAGCCCGACGAACATGCCTCATTTAATAGTATACTTTCAATGACTCCGTCCTTTATCTTCAGACACTTCATATCCTGTCCACCGATATCTAATATAAAGTCTACACCAGGGCAGAAAAATTCTGCTGCTTTATAATGAGATATGGTTTCTATTTCTCCTATATCTACCTTTAAGGCTGCCTTTAATAGTCCCTCTCCATAGCCTGTAACCGCCGAATTAACTATATTAGCACCCTTAGGTAGAATACTGTATAGTTCTTTTAGAACCTTAATGGTAGACTTTAGCGGGCTACCTTCGTTACTTCCATAATAGGTGTAAAGTAGCGAACCGTCCCCATCAATTAAAGCTGCCTTTGTAGTGGTAGAACCTGCATCAATACCTAAGAAACAATCACCCTTAAATGAAGCTAGCTCTTTTCTTTTTACAGAATTTCTCTTATGTCGAGCTTTGAAGCCTTCATACTCGTCCTTATTAGCAAAAAGCGGTTCCAACCTTGCAGTTTCACTTATGGACACCTGCCCATGATTGTCCAAACTATTTATTACATTTTTGAATTCCATAGTTTTTTCATCAACAGAAGATAACGCAGCACCAATTGCTACGTATAACTGAGAATTTTCCGGAAAAATAACTTGCTCCTCAGTCAATTTTAATGTATCAATAAATCTGTTTCTTAACTCGGATAAGAAATATAGTGGTCCGCCTAAAAAGGCTACATTTCCTTTTATTGGTCTTCCGCATGCAAGTCCACTTATAGTCTGAATTACAACTGCCTGCAAAACTGATACTGCAATATCTTCTTTAGCCGCACCTTCGTTTAAAAGCGGCTGAACATCAGTTTTTGCAAACACTCCACATCTTGCAGCTATAGGGTAAATTACCTTATAGTTCTTAGCTAATTCGTTAAGTCCTAACGCATCTACCTTTAGCAGTGATGCCATTTGATCTATAAAAGAACCTGTACCGCCCGCACAGGTGCCGTTCATTCTCTGTTCTACACCATCTTTAAAATAAGTAATTTTAGCGTCTTCACCACCTAATTCGATGGCAACATCCGTCTGTGGATAGTAGGTTTTTATTGCTTTGGTGGCGGCAATAACTTCCTGTGTAAAGGAAACGCCTATACTCTTTGCAATATTCATACCCCCTGAGCCCGTAATCATTACAGTTACCTGTGCATCGCTCAAAAGCCTATACGCTTCCTGGAGTATATATTGAAGAGTCTTCTTTATATCTGCATAATGCCTTTCATATTTACTGAATATTAACTCTTGTATGCTGTTTAGGATTACTACCTTTACAGTAGTGGACCCAACATCAATACCGACGTGAAATTGTTTTTTCATAAAGTGTGGCTGCCTCCCTAGTATTAATTTATCGCGTAAAAAATAACATAAAAGCTAAAACGATGCTGCTTTCATTTACATCATATGCATATTATAATATATATATATGCGTTAATACAACGTACAATTAAATTTATAACACTTCTTTAATATATATGGAAATTCCTTAAAAGTCTTCATATTATAATTACCAATAAAGTCTGCAATTAACATTAAGTGTACTTCAGCTTTCCATTGTAATGCTTTGTTTTGATATTTAAGGAGGAAGTCTAAATGATTATTTACAAAACCTGCGCCGATTCAACTATGAGCGAAATATTTGAAGCCTTTAGTATGGGTTTTTCCGATTATTTTATACCTCTTACAATGAGTCAGTCCGAATTTACGGGAAGATTTTTTGGCCCTGAAGGTAATTCCCTTAATACTTCGTTTATTGCTTTGGACGATAACAAACCTATAGGCGTAATTCTTGGAGGTATTCGACGATTTGATGGGTTAAAAACTATGCGCTGCGGTACTCTTTGCATCCATCCAGACTACCGAGGCCGCGGAATTAGCCAAAGACTTTTTGAAATGCATAAAGCTGCAGCCTTAGAAACTCAATGCAAACAATTATTCCTGGAAGTAATTAAACACAATCATCGGGCAGTGAAATTCTACGAAACCTGCGGTTATGCTAAAATATATTCTCTCAAATATTTTTCAATTATAGCTCAATACATAACCGATGACAGAAAACCGAAAACATATAGCATAGAGCCAATTTCCTTTGATGAGCTTAACACCTTCAGGGATTCTCTTCCTGACTGCCATATTAATTGGCAGAGCGACACTCCCTATTATGCAGAAAGTAAAGAGGAGACTCTGCTTTGTGCATATGATAATGGCAGGCAAATAGCCTTGCTGGCTCTGAACCCTCATGGAAAAGTCAATTTTCTGTGGGTTGCTCCAGACTATCGAGGTCAAGGTGTTGGAAAAGGTATGCTATCAGAAGCAATTAAACTGAGAAGCATAGAGAAGATTACTATATGTTTACCAAGTAATTCATCTATGGAAGGCTTTGTTCGCAAACTTGGATTCGAAAAAGATTCATTGGAACAATATGAAATGTATTTACCGTTATAAAAGAAGGGCTGCCATACTAGCGTTTAAAATCGCTAAAGTATGATAGTCCTTCTTTTATACTATTTACATAAGCCTAAAGGTTTTCTGATTGGCCTCAAAGGAGTTTCTGTAAAATATCTCGATAAATATAAGATAATTGAATAAATTTATACCTAATTCAGTAACCTAATAATTGTGTATAGTTTACAGCCTATAGGAAAGGATGATGTTATTGAATAAAATTTTACTTAGGAATGGTATTTTATATGACTGCGGCACTGACAGCTACAGTAAAAATGATATTCTCATAGAGAATGGAAAAATACAAAACATATCTAATTCCATAGCAGTTGATGAAGATACACATGAAATTGTGGATTTGCAAGAGAAGCTTGTATTTCCCGGATTTATAGACTGCCACACACATCTTGGGATAATTGAAGAAGCAACAGGTAAAATAGGAGTTGATAATAACGAAACCTCTGAACCTGTCACTCCTCAACTAAGAGGTATTGATGCAATTAATCCCTTTGACATTGCATTCAAGGATGCCGTGCAATCCGGTGTTACCTGTGTTATGAGCGGTCCCGGCAGTAACAATGTGGTAGGCGGAGTTAATACTATTATTAAAACCTGCGGTACTATTATTGATAAGATGATAGTTAAAAACCCCGGCGGTTTTAAGATAGCACTTGGCGAAAACCCGCTAAACACCTATGGAGCAAAGCAAAAATGTCCCGTAACACGAATGGGTGTAGCGGCGCTGATACGTGAACTATTTATGAAAACAGAGGATTATATTTCTCAAAAGGAAAATGGCAAGCTTAAGGAAAGGAATATACGGTTGGAGGCAGTTATACCCGTATTGAAAAACGAAATTCCTCTTCGAGCTCATGCTCATAGAGCTGATGATATCGTAACTGCTATAAGAATAGCAGAAGAATTTCATATAAATAAGCTTGTTATTGAGCACGGTACTGAAGCTCATCTTGTTAAAGATTATCTGAAAGAGAAGAATGTACCCGTGGCTTTCGGTCCTATACTCACTCCAAGAATAAAAATGGAGCTAAACGCCAGAGATTATGGATCAATAGTTGAATTATGTGCTGCAGGAATTAAAACGGCTCTTATAACCGATCATCCATATAATTCAATAGACTGCTTGAGAACAATAGCTTCTATTATTCAATCGCGGGGTCTTTCCTTTAATGATACTATAAAAGCAATAACCGTAAATGCTGCGGAAATAATCAACTGCCAAGATAGAGTAGGCAGTGTTAAAAATGGCTATGATGCCGACATTGTGGTATACGAAACCAATCCTTTAGATATAAATGCTAAAGTAAAACTTACCATAATAAGTGGAGAAATAGTATACAAAAATTTATAGCTACCTGTTTTGATTCTAATAAATTAAGCCTGCAAAGATGCAATAATCTTTGCAGGCCAAATTTCCGTAATAAATCGATTATAATCAAAAATTTTTAAGATAAAATATAGCTAGCTGTGTTCTATCTCTAAGCTCCAACTTCTCCAACACATTGGTAATATAATTTCGAACAGTGCCTTCTCCGAGAAAGAGCTTATCTGCTATCTCTTTATTAGATAAGCCGTCGGCTATCAAAGCCAGTACTTCAAATTCTCTGTCAGATAAGCGGAACTCAGAAGGGCTTTTCTTCTTGTCTTCCTTCATCATACCAGTTATAGCGTTGACAACGTCTCTTTCAAATACGGTATTTCCTTTATACACCGTTCTCAGGCTTTCTATTATACTGTCGGAAGATTGGTTTTTTAATATATACCCTTCAGCTCCATTTATTATGGCTTCCCTTATATACTCATCGTCCTTAAAGGTAGTTAGCAACACAACCTTTATATTTTTAAAGCTCTCCTTTATTAGCTTGGTGCCAAGTACCCCATCCATTACAGGCATTCTTATGTCCATCAGCACTATATCCGGCTCGTTAGCTTTGCAAAGCTCAAAGGCCTCCATTCCGTTCTTAGCCGTTCCGATTACTTCTATGTCTTCCTCCAGTCCCAAAAGAAGCTTTAAGCTGTCTCTTATCAAACCATCATCATCAACTATGAGTATTTTCACTGTTCTGCCCCTCCTTATCTTTTCCTATCGGTATTACATACACTATTAAAAAACCATTTTCTCCGCTGAATGAAACTGTTCCGCCCAGGTTTTTTATTCTTTCTCTGATTCCCATAAGCCCGAAACCTTCTTTTAAATTTGGACATCCTTCTCCATTGTCTTTTATATAAACTCTAACAAGGTTATCATCTATATCAATTTTTATATCTACAGCCGTCGCTCTCGAATATTTATAAGCATTTGTCAAAGCCTCCTTAATATCCGAGGTGATGGTTTCCAAAACATTAGGGGTAAGGCTATTAAAATCTCCCGTATGCTTAAAATTTACATCACAATATTTATAATCCTTAATTATATTTTCAATATATTCCAATCCTATTACATCCCTTGGTCTTATGTTATGTACAGTATTTCTCATTATATTCAGCGACTCGGATAATCTTTCTATGGAATCTTTCAGCAAAGTGTCAGACTTCTCCTCATCCCTGTGGCGAAGCTTTTGTACCACTTGGAGCTGAAGCAGTATGCCTGCCATACTGTGTCCTATATTGTCATGAATTTCTCGCGCTATTCTGTTCCTTTCACGGATTTCTGCAATGTATGCAGATTCTTTTGCGGAATTTAAAAGTCTCTGCTTTGCTGCCTCAAGCTCATATCTATATCGTCTCTCGTTATCGTAGGTTTCCTTAAAAGAATTTACATTATTATTGAATCTTAAATTGAATATTCCAAAAATAAAACATAAAATAATTAATGCCACTGTTTCTATAACGCTAACCCGTGGAGAAAAATAAATTGTCAGAGCTGCGGCAGGGAGAAGAAAAAAGTTCATCTTCTTACTGCCTGCATCATATGCACAAAGTCCATACAGGGCAGTGAAATTACTGCTGAATACACAGCCTGCAGTTATTATTACGCACTCCGCGGTCATGATGATCCAAGTTACTTTATATTTATGCTTGAGTATATTTAAGGCAGCTATAATAAGCAGCACCATTAACTCCGGTGCCGAAACATTTGTATGCAATATACATCTTGCCACTACTATAAGAAAAAATAATATTCTGATTAAGTATTCCACCGAATCACCCCCCCTATAAATCATAAAAAGCCTGCATAATAACATTATACAGGCTTTGTGATATATTTTCATTATACATTTTCCGTATAAACCTTGCCCCAAGAAGATATCATAAAGAATACTAGGGTGAACAAGGCTATTATACCTATATCCAGAGCTGCAGCTGTGATTGACGAGGATGTCAGCATTTTATCCATGGCATCCTTTAACCAGTAAGCAGGAGTAAATTTTCCTATTGTAATCATGAAATCAGGCATATATTCCTTTGGCCAGAATAAGCCTCCGAACATTCCTATTAGTGTATTTAGCAGCAAGCCTAAAACCGAAGCCTGCTTAATATTCTTAGAAACACTGGTCACTGCAAGTCCTAGTGCTACACAGGAAGCTGCATATACGACAAAGACAATGAAGATATTTGAAAGTGAAGGACCAAGCTGATTTTTATATACAACGGTCATAAACTCAAAGGCTATAATTATCTGTATCAATATTACAGCAAAGAAACTGCATATATTCTGTAGCATATAATTCCAATTTTTAAGCGGAGAGGCAAACATACGTATATAGGTATTATTCTTCTTGTCTTCCATAATAAGATTAGTTGAGAATGAGGCTATGAGCAGCATAACATATCCTAACACCCCTAAGGCTGTCTTTTGTCTTTGAGAATCTTCTCCCTTAGCTCCAATAGTGCTAATTTCACTTGTAAAGTTTCCTTTTTCATATTCCTTTAATGCTGAATTGAAAAGCTCCTTATCTCCATTTGTAACTTTTGATATATTCTTAACTGCGCTAATATAATTTTCAACATACAATTCTTCAGCAGCTGCTGCATTTGCGCCTTCTGCTTTGTAGGTCTTAACTTTTACGTCTTCTTCATTTATTACGCTGTCTGCAAAACCTTTTTCTATCATGATGCCGAAATCTGATGTCTTATTTGTTATAGCTGTTCTCATGCTATCCTCTGAAACGACAGTTACCTTTCCTCTTCCCTCTAACCCCTTTATTAAAGCCTTAGTAAGTTCCGTATTATCCTTATCTACTAAGGAGACACTTATACTTCCTCCAAAGTTTATGTTAAAGGCTAAGAGCATAAAAAGTATTGGAACTACGAATATAACTATTCTATTTGTTCTTTTTTTAAAGATTCTTTTTAAATTGGACATAAATATTGTCATTTTACTCTTCTCCTTTCCAACAGTATAAAACCTACACATAATACCCCTGCAGCAATCCACAGCATTGAAATATATCCGAAGGTATTAAAGAACTGTATAGCTGTTCTGTAATTGTTGGAATAAATAACATTAAACAAAGCTGTCTGCGGATAAAAGTTGGGTGATAGATGCATGAAAGCCGATTCATGAACATCCTGTGATATTATTACTACATAACCTCCTGCGGTAAAGGTGAAAAATATATTTAGCATATTCAGCAGGCTTGCTGCCTTACTTCCGTTTCCAATAGCCATAGTAACAAACATTCCCAATGAAGTTGCAAATACCGCAGCACTAATAATTATTATTGCAATCATCCCAAAGTTATTTCCCCAGTTCACTCCATAGACAAGCTTACTGAAAGCTACTACAATTATGCCTTTTATAAATATATCTACCACACAACCGAGAATTTTTCCAATAAGCTTCTCGTAACTTTTTATTGGTGTTGCTTTTATTCTAAGTCCCACGTTTTCAAAGTAATCCTCCGATACCATATCGGCTGCAAAGCCTGCTGATCCCATTATTGCAAGAACTAACATGGCTACCCCATAGTAGTCAATGGCTCTTGGAGATTTTCCTTCTGTAGAAATAACATTTTCTTCTACAGAAGAGTATCTTGTGTACCCGGCCATTTCCGTATTTAGTTTAGCAGTGGCCATCACAGAATTACCAGCAGAATTATAGACATCTATAATATTCTCAATGATGTCATTTTTATAGTCCCTATTCTTGGAATTGTAAATCTGAATTATAGCTTTTTCTCCGTTTTTCACCTTTTCGGAATAATCCTTAGGTAGAGCTATCAAAGAAACAGCTCTTTTCTCATTAACAAGCTTTTTTCCTTCTTCAATTGAGTCTACTGTTTTCACATTTAAAATATCTTTAATATCCTGACTATTTATAAACTTATTGAATTCTTCTGCCACTTCGCCTTTGTCTTCGCTATAATAACATATATCGAACTTATCCACTTTTTGTACTTGAAATGCACTGTTAAGCGCTGCGCCAAGAATCATAATCATGAGTACAGGCATTAAAATGGATCTGAACATGGACCGCTTATCTCTAAAATTACGTTTTATAGTGCTAAAGGCTATATATAATATATTCATACTTCACACCCCTAATCTCTCAGCTTTCTTCCCGTCAAAGTGAGGAAT
>JAEZDX010000462.1 GCA_023417975.1 Bacillota bacterium | reverse complement strand
ATCTTACAGAGCCTGTAGTTAATTTAGCGGAGAAGCTTGCAGCCGTAACGCCTGGTAATCTGAAAAGATCTTTTTTCTGCGGTACAGGTTCTGAAGCCAATGAAGGTGCCTTGCTCCTAGCAAAGCTGCATACAGGTCATAGTGAGTTCATTGCATTAAATAACGGACTTCATGGGCGTACTGCTCTAACTATGAGTGTAACAGGTATTGGCATGTGGAGAGCGGACTTTACACCTTATGGCGGTGTGCATTTTGCCCCAAACCCTTATTGTTATAGATGCCCATTCAAATCTTCACCGGACAAGTGTGATTTCGCCTGCGTCGAGGCTGTGGACAATATTATCAAAAATCACACATCGAAAAAAGTAGCTGCTATGATTGCGGAAACCATTCAGGGCAATGGCGGAATCATAACTCCTCCAAAAGGATATTTTAAAGCATTAAAGGAGCTTCTTGGAAGATATGATATTCCGCTTATAATTGATGAAGTTCAAACAGGCTTTGCTCGAACAGGAAAGATGTTTGCTATAGAACACTATGGAATAGTACCTGATATAATGACTATGGCAAAGGCTCTCGGAAATGGAGTACCTATTGCAGCCTATATAACTAATGATAACCTGGCCGAATCCTTTAGGAATCCATCCGCTTCCACCTTGGGAGGTAATCCTGTATCAGCTGCTGCAGGCATGGCGGTTATAGACTATATAAACGAACATAATCTAGTTCAGAAATCTGAAGTACTTGGCAATAAACTTAAGAAAGGTTTAGAGTCATTGAAGGACAAATACAGTATTATAGGTGATGTAAGAGGCTTGGGCCTTATGCTGGGAGCAGAGCTTGTAAAGCCTGATAAGGCTCCTGCAATTCAGGAAACAGATATTGTTTTGGAAAAAATGAAGGATAGAGGTGTATTAATCGGAAAGAACGGAGAAAACAGAAATGTCCTTGCGTTCCAACCTCCTCTTATCATCTCTGAACAAGATATCGATTTTATGCTAAACACTCTTGATGAAGTTCTATCGGAAATATAACAATAAAAACCAAAGGTACATCCTTTGGTTTTTTATTTTTAAAAAAATCCTACAATGTTAAAAGTTAATATAAATAATAATTTATACTTTCTAAGCTATAAATTACATCAAATACTTTTAATAATAATCTCAATACTATTAATATGAGCTTCTAATTTTAATGTAAAGCTCAATAAAATTCTAGGAGATGCTGTTATGTACTTAGTTGCCATTTTGTTAGTTTTTGTTTTGCTTACTTTTACTTTTATACTGCTTTTATCGTTATATCCTATTAAAACAGCAGCATTATTCAATTCATATCAAGCTACAAATGCGCACATTGCTGTTTCGTGGCTTTATCCTTTTCTGAAAGTCACAGTTATTCGTGAAAGCAGTGAACTAAAGTTCACCCTATACATTTTTAGTAAGAAAATCTACACAAGGTATTTAATGCCCGAGAAAGTTAAGCATATAAAGGGTAAAAAAAGAAGCTACCGACATTATATCAGTTATGTGAAAGCTCTTGAGCTTCAGGAAGTCAAGCTAAACGCATGCTATGGATTTCTAGACCCTTCTGTTACAGGCATGCTCTGCGGCGCTATAGATCTTATATCACAACTTTTCAAAGTTGAATACTTTTATAATAATGCTGACTTTATATGTGATACTGATTATTTCAATATTGAAGCTTCCGCTAAAATAAATATAATGGCATCTCTTTTACGAATTTTACGAAATAAAATAACTTTACCCTATCACCGCATTATTAAGCAAGGTTAATAATAAAAAATTATATATCCTAAGGAGGAATACACTATGCAAGGAAGTTCAACTCAACCAACAACAGAATTTACAACAAATATGGATACATTAATTTCAGATCTTCATAATTTTGCAAAGTCTGATTCAGTTCTTGGTACACCGATAACCGTAGGTGATAAGACTTTAGTTCCTATAATGTCTGTTACTTTCGGCTACGGAACTACAGGCGCCGGCGGAAAAATGGCAACCGGCACCAATTCAAATGCCTCTGCCAGCGGCATAGGTCTTGGTGCACGTGTTTCAGCCAACGGTATAGTTGTAATAGACAAGAATAATGTTCAGGTTCTTCCTACAAACGAAAAGAATAATATGAGTCAGATGATGGAAAAAATTCCTCAGGCAGTAGCAAGTATGAGTCAAGGTATGATGGGTGGAGGAGCACAGGGTCAGCAGCAAGGCGGTGCTCAAAATCAGCAAGCTTCCGGTCAAGCCGGTCAAATGAACGCTCAACAAGGGCAACAAAAAGGACAGCAGTCCTAGAAAATAAGTAAACTGAAAATAAATGCCGTATTGAAATGAATATTTATCAATTTTAATACGGCATTTGTCTTAATTTAATCTTTGTATAATTACTTACATCTGTTCAAGGCACTGATAAGTGCGTTTAAAGATGCAGTATCGATATTTTCCGAAACACCTACTCCGAAGCATCTCTTTCCGTTATTTTCAACCTGTATATAACAAACAGCTCGGGATTCCGAACCAATTTCAAGCGCATGCTCATCAAAAGATATGAATTTGCAGCCATTTATATGATAGTAATGAAGTGCATTAAAGAATGCATCTACAGGTCCGTTACCTGTTCCTTCAATAGTTCTATCAACACCTTCAATAGCTACCGTGGCCTTAATATTTACAGTGTTTCTATCCACTTCTACATCTTGTATAGACTTAATCTCGTAATTTCGCAATCTGTAAGGCTGCTTTCTTTCAAGATATTCCTGCTTGAACACCTCAAATATCTGTTCAGGAACAAGTTCAGTTCCCAATGCATCACTCTTATCTTTAACAAGCTTTCCAAACTCCGAATGCATGGCTTTGGGTAAAAAGAAGCCGAAATCACTCTCCATAATATATGCAGTGCCGCCTTTTCCAGACTGACTGTTTATTCTAATAATTTCTTCATATTCCCTTCCTATGTCATGAGGGTCAATGGCCAAATACGGTACCTCCCAATAAACATTTTTCTCTTCTTTCATAGCCATCAAGCCTTTTCTTATAGCATCCTGATGCGAACCGGAAAAGGCCGTATATACCAGCTTACCAGCGTAAGGATGTCTGTCATGAATCCCAAGCTTTGTGCATTCCTCATAAATTTGAATTATATCGTTTATGTTTGAAAAATCAAGTTTCGGATCAATACCCTCCGAATACATATTCATTCCCATATTTACAATATCCAGATTTCCTGTTCTTTCTCCATTTCCAAAAAGAGTTCCTTCAACTCTATCTGCGCCAGCAAGCAGCCCAAGTTCACTGGACGCAGTACATGTGCCTCTGTCATTATGAGTATGAAGACTTATTATTACACTTTCTCTGTTTGACAGACTTCTGCAAAACCATTCGATTTGATCGGCATATACATTGGGAGTTGACATTTCCACCGTAGACGGTAGATTTATTATAGCCTTTTTTTCAGCAGTAGGCTTCCATACTTGCAAAACTGCTTCACATATGCTCAAAGCATAATCTAATTCCGTTCCCGTAAAGCTTTCAGGTGAATACTCAAAGGTGAAATTTGTTTCGCTATACTTCTCTTTATATTCATTTAGAAGCTTTGCCCCATGGACCGCTATATCAATGATCTCTTCTTTACTCTTGCCAAAGACTACTCTTCTTTGAAGAGTGGAAGTTGAATTGTAGAGATGCACTATAGCATTTTTAGCTCCTACTATGGCCTCGAAGGTTTTCTCAATTAAGTGATCCCTAGACTGGGTAAGTACTTGTATTGTCACATCCTCAGGTATAAGCTTATCTTCTATGAGCTTACGTATAAATCTATACTCAGTGTTTGAAGCTGAAGGAAATCCAACCTCAATTTCCTTAAACCCCATATCTACAAGCAACTTAAACATCTTTAGCTTCTCATCTACACTCATTGGTACGGGAAGGGATTGATTCCCATCACGCAGGTCTACACTGCACCATATTGGCGCTTGCTCAATTTGTTTGCCTGGCCATTGCCGATCCGGCAGATTCACAGTAGGATATTTTTTGTACTTTGTAAAAGACATTTTAAAGCCCCCTTTTTGAAATATCTCATATTAGTTACACGGTAATCTTTGCCCCAAAATAAAAAAACCCGTCTCTAAACATAGAGACGAGGTAATTCCCGCGGTACCACTCTTATTAGTTCTTGTTACAGAACTCTCTTTTCGATGGCATATCCTATTTTCAATGGCTGTTACCATCTATCCCTATAACGTAGGAAACACGTTCTACCCTATCTTTGTATATGTCATCATATACTTCAGATTCAGGTGACAGCTCACAGACGAGTTCAAGATATAGAAATTACCGAATCACAGCACCTTCGGCTCTCTGAAAATTTCTTTAACCTTTACTATTTCTGTTCTTTGCCTTTTATTAGGTATAATTATACATCCACATACATTAAAAGTAAATACCGAAATTCATTTTTATTTTATTTCTTTTTCCTTGTTTTTAATAAGCATATAAACCGGTATGCCTATAAGTGTAATAATTATTCCATATAGTGCATTTGTAGTCTGAGTTATTATTGTACTAACTATTATATATATTCCTCCTACTATGCCGACAATAGGAATAATAGGAAATAAAGGTACTTGATAAGGTCTTTCAAGATCCTTGTGCTTTGATCTTAAAATAAATATTCCTGCTACGGTCATTACAAAGAATATCCAAATTACAAACACAGCCAAATCCGTAAGTGTATCAAAGGAGCCGCTGAATATATACCCAATAGCGAGTATGACCTCAAATATAAATGCATTCAAGGGCGTCTCGAACTTTTCATTTACTTTTCCAAAGAAATTTGAAAATGGGAATAACTTATCTTGCGCCATGGCAAAAGGAATTCTTACTCCTGTCATAAGATATCCGTTCAAAGCTCCAAAAATAGATATCATTATACCTGCAGCAATAAGTCCGGCCCCGGAATTTCCAAATAAAATAACTGCAGCATCCGATGCCGGTTTTTTTGAAGCAATAACATCTGCTACGGGCATAATATTAATAATTGCAATATTAATAAGTATATATACTCCAATAATTACTGAAAGGCCTATTATTATAGATCTAGGTAAATCCTTTTTAGGATTTTTTAATTCACCGGCCATATTGCCTACACCGACCCATCCGTCGTAAGCCCATAAAGTACCCAATATGGCTGCTCCAAATCCTGCAATCCCAGCAGAACTCGACCCGCTCATTGCTGAGAGAGATAAACTATGTGCCTGTCCATTAATTAATCCGAATAGTATTATAACAAAAATAGGAACAAGCTTACCTATAGTCGCTATGTACTGTACTTTACTTCCTAGCTTTGTTGATATGATATTCAAAATAGTAATAAAAATTATAATACCTACTGCTAAAAGTTTCTGTTGTAAACCCGTCATAGGAATAAAATATGTTGCCTGAGTTGTAAATACAATAGATAAAGCCGCTGCTACTCCAGGAACGTATATAAGAACCTGTACCCATCCATAAAGGAAAGCCCATTTTTCGCTATATAATTCTTTTAAATATGCAAACATACCTCCTGTTTTAGGTATTGCTGCAGCGATTTCTGCAACGGTCAATGCAGATGCTACAGTTATTATTCCGCCTACGATCCATGCCAATATTCCTAAAGCAGGATTTCCTGCATTACTGAATACTGTTGATGCTTTAAAAAATATACCCGATCCGATTACCACACCTATAACAACCATAAGAGCTTCAAATAATCCTATTTCTCTCCTAAGTGTTTTTGATGTTTTACCACTTGTTTGTGTTTGTTTTGCCTGTGACATTCTTATCCTCCTTAGTAATCTCTTTTACAATACTTACCCCAAACTATATTCCAAAAGCACTTAAATGAAAAGAATAGGAAGCATGTAGTACCTTTTGCAGCCTATCTACTTCCTATCCTTCCTCAAGGCTCTTTTAAGAATGTTTCCATCTAATTTTATTCTCTAACCTGGAAATAGTCAATAATTGTCGAATAAAGTACTGTAACTTTATCTTCTAGGTCCGCGGCTGCTTTGCTGTTTTCTTGCTTTTCTGCATTCCGGGCATCTTACAGGATCATTCTCAAATCCTTTTTCCTTATAAAACTCCTGTTCACCTTCTGTAAATACAAACTCTTTGTCACAGTCCTTACATACCAAGTTTCTATCCGGCATCTGAAATCCCTCCTTTTCTTATGAGCTGGGCATAAGCATAATTTGCATTCCAACTCTTCTATTTCTATTATTAACGCACTTATGTCATTTATAACATGTAATTTTTAAAATTTGTAGTTTAACCTTAAAAATGCATGTTATAATTTATATTGATTACTTATGATAAATATATTACTGTCGTGGAGGTGAAAAATTTGTCTGGTGAACGTCTACTTATAATTTACGATGACAAGGAATTATCAAATTTACTATGCATGTATTTAAAAGCTGAAAATTTTGTTATTGAAAAAGCTTCCAGCGGTAAAGAAGGATACATTAAATATAATAGTTTTAAACCATCTATGGTTATTCTTGATATAAAGCTTCCGGACATGGACGGTATGGAGTTATGCCGTACTATCCGAATGAATTCGGATATTCCTATTCTGATGTTAAGTGCTAAAAGTACGGATATGGATAAGGTATTGAGTTTAGGCTTAGGTGCTGATGACTATGTCACTAAACCCTTCAGCACTAACGAATTGGTTGCAAGGATAAAAGCCCATTTAAGAAGGTATACAAGCTCTTCCTCTAATAAAAAAGATATTTTGCAATACGGTTCACTTATTATCGATTGTAAATCCTATAATGTTTATGTAGATAATGAGTGTATTGATTTGGCTGCTAAGGAATTTGAACTTCTTTCCTTCCTTGCAAAGCATCCTAATCAAGTTTTCTCAAAGGAACAAATCTTTGAAAAAGTATGGGGTTACGATGAATTCGGAGATATAACTACAGTAACGGTTCATATAAGAAAAATCAGAGAAAAGATAGAAGCAAATCCTTCCGAGCCTAAATATATTAAAACAGTTTGGAGCGTAGGTTATAAGTTTGAGGGTGGTACAAGATGAAACGATATAACTCAAGAAGAAGTTTATTTACATACTGTGTGTTTATATGCACCGTTCTCATATTATGCAGTGCGCTCACTTTTATTTTATTCCGGAACAGTTGTTACGACCAAAGGAGTTTGAAGGATATAAAGTCAGCAAAAGTTAATGTGAACGAGGCCTTAAATTATGTAGAAATTCATTTTGATGATCTAAAAGAACCTTCAGCTAAAGCTTCCTTAATACAAATTTTAGAAAAGAATAATATAGCTGCAGCCCTGCTGAGTTTGGATGGCAGGGTTTTATTCAGTTCGGATAACAGCAGCTTTAACCTTTCAAATGAACCTATAAACCTTAAATATGTCAATATAGAAGATAAAGAGTTCTTTAATTATATATCTCCTATAGTCGCAGATAATAAAATAATTGCAAACTGTATTTTCTCTATACCACAATCCTCTCTTTTCAGTAAGCCGTCCTATTCCGTATTTATCCCATTAGCTGCAGGTCTTCTTATATCATTTATCACAATTATTTATATATTCACTTCAGTAAAAAAACATATACTTATTCCTGTTAAGCAGCTTAATTCCTTTTCTTCATCAATATCCAAAGGCATTTTAAACAATAAATTTACTTTTAACACCGCTTCCGAAATTACAGATTTATTTTCTTCTTTTCAACTTATGCAGGATGAATTAAAGTATTCTCTTGAAAAACAACTCAATATGGAGAAAGAACACAAGGAAGCAATTGCCTGTATTTCTCACGATTTAAGAA